>CADCQA010000290.1 GCA_902803415.1 uncultured Spirochaetaceae bacterium
CAGACCCGCAGCAGCGGATGCTCCGGCATCAGCAGTGAACCGTAGTCAGTCGCGACGCTCACCGTGCAGGGGATTCCCCGGGATGCAAGCCAGCAGGAAAGCTCCCGGCCTTCCGTCGTTCCTGCAAAAATATAAATCGGGCGGACGGTCACTGCATACCTCCTTCAAACGCGTAGCCCCTGGGGGTAACAAGCCTGCCGCCGATGATGCGGGTGCCGCTGTTGCCGATAAACACCGTGGTAAACATATCAACTTCTTTTTCCGCCAGCTCCTGCAGCGTGCACACACAGGCGCTTTCCCCTTCCCTGCCGATGTTCCTGACATAGCCGCAGGGCCGCTCCGCAGGCAGCTGTTCCAGCAGGACGGCACAAGCCCTGGCAAGATGACGGGGACGGCCATGGCTGGCAGGATTATAGAGGACAATGCAAAAATCAGCGGCTGCGGCGGCACGGAGCCGGGCAGATATTTTTTCCCAGGGCGTCAGCATATCGCTCAGGCTGATTGTGGCAAAATCATGCACCAGCGGCGCACCCAGCACGGCGGCCCCGCTCACGGCAGCAGTGATGCCGGGCAGCACCCGTATGCGCACGGAAGGAAAGTCCGCTGCCATTTCGTACAGCAGACCCGCCATGCCGTACACACCGGCATCGCCGCTGCAGACAAGCACCACATTCCTGCCGGACGCAGCCTGTTCCAGCGCAAGGCGGCAGCGCTCCTCTTCCTTCCGCATCGGGGTCGTCAGGATTTCCTTTCCCGGAAAAAACTGCAGCAGCAAATCTGTGTACACCTTGTAGCCGACAATGACATCCGCAGCAGCAAGCACCCCGGCGACTTCGCGCGTCATCTGTTCCATCGAACCCGGTCCCATTCCGGCAACAAAAAGAATCTGTTCCATACTATGCGGCGCCTCCCTCTGACAGGCTGATATGCACGGTTCTGATGCCCACTGCAACGGTCATGCCGTCACGGGCGGTTTTGCGGACAAGCAGGCGTGATGCACCCGCGGCAACGGCGGCACGTTCGCAGACATTGTCCACTCCGACCGTCCGCTGCACAAATTCCGACGGAAGGAAATCCCCCTGCACGGCTTCCAGTTCCCCGGCAGCAAAGAAAAGCGCCGGTACCCGGAAAAATGCAGCAAGTTCCTGCACGGCAGCTTCACCGGCCTTCACATCTATGGAAGCCACCGCCGCCACTGCAGCGGCATGCAGCCCGTGCTCTGCCAGAACACCGGAAACAAAATCCCTGAGTGCCTGCACCGGAGTTCCTTTTTTGCAGCCGACCCCGGCAACAAGGCATGAAGGAACAAGCTGCAGGGGGCTGCCGGGAACATCGCATCCGGCGGCGGGGGAAACAAGCACAGTGGCAGCAGCCTGTGAAAGCTGCGGGGAATCTTCCGGCACAAGGGAAAGTTCCGGCGGCACATGCTCAATGACAATGCTGTCCCTGAAGGCGGCAGGCTGCAGCACAAAGGCCCGGTGACTTTCCAGCAGCGCTGCGGAAAAACGTTTTGCCTTCTCCATACTGGAAATCGTACAATGATTTTTCCGCGCACACACGTCAACGGAAAACAGGGCATTCACATCGGTAGCCGTCGTAAGGGCAGCATGACCGCCCGTTATGCCGGCAAGCAGCTGCGCCAGTTCATTGGCCCCGCCGATATGCCCCGACAGCAGGGGAATGACGAACTGCCCTTTCTCATCAAGCACAAGGACTGCCGGATCGGCACATTTGTCCTTCACGAACGGTGCAATGCTCCGCACGGCAATGCCGGCTGCCCCCACATACACCAGTGCATGGCCGGACAAAAAATGTTCCTGCACCCATTGGCCAAGCGTAACGGCGGCAACACTCCCGGCGGAAGCAGAGCCGCAAAGGTGCTCCGGGCGGCCCGCATACGAGACAGCTGCATCCACGTGCAGGGCTGCAAGCTGCGTGCAGAGCAAGTGCGAAAGCTCCAGCCCGTTCCGGGTAAAGCAGACGATATGAACATGCTGCACCGCGCCGTTCATTCCTGCCTGCCTTCGCGGAATCCCGTGGAGAAAGCGGGATCATAGAGCTTTGAGCGTTCATAGTTTTGGTGATTCACCACATCACCAATGATGAGCAGCGCGGTGCTGTCAATGCCGTGTGCGGCGGCAGTTTCCGCAAGCGTGCCGACCGTACACGTATACGTTTCCTCGTCTTTCCAGCTTGCCTTGTACACAATCGCCGCACCGCAGTCACTGCGGTAACCGGCAGCAAGCAGTTTTTCCTGCACGGCAGCAGCCATGCCCGCGCTCAGGAAGAGCACCATGGTAGCATGATGCTCGGCAAGGGCTTCCAGCTGTTCCCCCGCAGGAACGGGAGTCCTGCCCGCCATCCTTGTTATGATGACCGACTGAGACACTGAAGGAAGCGTGTATTCTACATTCAGCGCAGCTGCCGCAGCACAGAAAGAACTCACGCCGGGAATGCTTTCGTAAGGAATGTGCAGGGCATCAAGCCGGTCCATCTGTTCCCGTACGGCACCGTACAGGGAAGGGTCGCCGGTATGCAGGCGGACAGTCATCATGCCGGCGGACTCGGCCTCCTGCATGGCTGCAAGCACTTCTTCCAGCGTCATCACAGCACTGTTGCATATCCGGCAGCCGGGCTTGCACACGGCAAGCAGTTCCGGATTCACCAGCGAACCTGCATAGATAACAAGATCGGCTTCCTTCAGCTTCTGCTGCCCGCGGATTGTTATCAAATCAACGGCTCCCGGTCCGGCTCCCACAAAATACACCATGATTCAATCCTCCTTCCGCTGCGCACAGAAAGCACGCAGCTCCTGCACAAACGGCAGCGCATTGTCACTCTGCCCGAGCACTCCGTGCACGTTCGAAAACACAATGACGGCAAGCTGCATTCCGCCGGCCCAGGCCTGCATGTTCCGGCAGATTCTTCTGGTCATCTCATCCAGCACCTGCCGGGCGGCACCAGCGTCCTGCAGCACGCGGACAGCTTCGTCAGTACTCACGCAGGATGCAAGCTCCTGTTCCAGCCGCGCAGAACATGCCGGGGAACAGCAGTCACGTGCTATGCCGGAAAGAATTTCCATGCGCCTGTCGCCGTAACGGGAATGCGTGTTGCGCACCCCCCCGGCAACCTTCACCAGCTTTCCGATATGCCCGATGAACAGCAGGCGGGAAAAACCTTCCCCTGCTGCACATTCTATGCTTTCCGCAACAAAATTGGAACAGGCAACGCAGTCATCCATCGGCAGGCCGTAGTGCTTCATTACAAATTCCCTGCCATAGTTTCCCGGCGCCATCAGCAGCACCGGAAAATCCTGCAGGCGGCGCACATGCAGCTCTATGCCGATGGTATCAAGGAGGGCCTGTTCGCTCATCGGTTCAACAATGCCGCTTGTCCCCAGTACGGATATGCCGCCCACAATGCCAAGCTTGGGATTGAATGTCTGTGCCGCAAGTTCCGCGCCGCCGGGTATACTGATTACAACATCTGCGCTCTTGCAGTGGGCGCTGACGGCAGCGGCTATCATTTCGCGCGGCACATGGTTTATCGCGGCATTCCCGACAGGCTGGTCAAGGCCGGGCAGCGTTACCCTGCCCACACCTTCGCCGCCGTCAATGCGTATCAGACCTTCGGTGCTGCGGCGGACGGTGGCATATATATACAGCCCGTCCGTTACGTCGGAATCAGCACCGCCGTCTTTCTGCACGGCACAGGACACATAATCCGCGCCCCTGGTAACATGCTCAATTTCAAGGAACAGGGGAATGCCTTTCGGCGTGTGCAGGGACACATAGTGCACGGTGTTCCCCGTGGCAAGCATCTCGGCGGCAGCTCCGGCAGCGGCGGCGGCACAGCTGCCCGTCGTGTAGCCAAGGGCGGTCTTTCCATGCTGCTTGAGCAGTATGAAGCTCCGTTCCTTCATCGGCACCCCGCATCCAGCATGTAGAGCAGCGCATTGCAGATTGCAGCGGCAACCGTGCTTCCCCCCTTCCGTCCGCGGTTCACAATGAACGGAACCTGCTTTTCCATGAGCAGTTCCTTGGCAGCCGTCACATTCACAAAACCGACAGGAACCCCGATGACACATTCCGGGGAAAAGCCTCCGTCAATCAGGCTGCAGAGTCCGATGAGCGCAGTGGGCGCGTTCCCCACGGCACAGAGTACCGGGCGCCCCAGTGCAGCAGCCCGTTCCATGCTGACCGCTGCGCGCGTTATCCCGCGGGACTTTGCTTCCTGCGCAACAGCAGCATCTGCCATAAAGCAATGCACCGTTCCGCCGAATTTTGCCAGCACGCGCTTGTTTATGCCCGCCAATGCCATGTTGGTATCAGTCACAATGTCTGCACCGTTCCGCAGGGCTTCCAGCGAAGACTGCAGCACCCCCGGCGAAAACACAAGCGTATCCGCATAGTCAAAATCTGCAGTCGTGTGGATGACCCGCATGATCACAGGAGCAAGTTCCGGAGGCAGCACCTTTCCCCTGCCCTCAAGTTCCTGTGCAATAATTGAAAAACTCGTCTTCTCTATGTCCTCCGGCAGCACATGTTCAAACACCGGCATGGGCTTCCTCCATAAATCGGTACAGCGCTGCTACGTCCATGTGTGCACGGATTGCATCTGCCAGCAGGTCATACTGCCGCTCCTTGTACGCCGCATACGGCAGCACAGGAGTATCGGCCTGCAGCGGAAGCCCTTTTTTTTCTGCAAGCAGGCTCACAAAGCGCCGGGTCATCGCAGAACTGTCAAACAAGCCGTGCAGGTACGTACCGAACACGCTGCCGCAGCATGCACCGTCAGCTTTTTCAGTACCGGTGCTTTCATCCCTCAGCTGCACAAAAGGCATTCCTTCGCCATCGCAGAAACTGCTCCTGCCCATGTGAATCTCGTAGCCTTCCACAGGACTGCCGGAAAGCGGCTGCAGCATTCCCGCCGGGCACAGGCTCCCCGTTACCCGCGTCCGGGTCTTATGCGCGGAAAACACCGTCTTTACCGGCAGCAGCCCCATGCCCTGCATGCATCCGCCCGCTTCCGCACCGGCGCTGTCATCAATTTCCCTGCCGAGCATCTGGAAGCCGCCGCAGATTCCCAGCACAGGAACTTCCGCCGCCGCCAGTTTTTTTACCGCAGCCTCCATGCCGTTCTGCCGGAGCCAGCGGAGGTCATCCATGGTATTCTTTGTACCCGGCACAATGACGGCATCGGGATGCCCCAGTTCCCCCACGCGCTTCACATAGCGCAGGTGTACCCCGGCTTCCGCAGAAAGCGGCACAAAATCCGTAAAGTTTGAAATATGAGGCAGCTGCAGCACTGCAATGTCAATCATACCGGCTGCATCCCCGCCGCCAGAAGCAAAGCGTTCCGTCAGGCTGTCTTCATCATCAAGGTCAATGTGCAGGTACGGCAGCGTTCCTACCACGGGAATGCCGCAGCGTTCTTCCAGCATGCGGATGCCGGGCGTAAGCAGGCTTTTGTCGCCCCTGAACTTGTTTATCACCAGCCCCTTTATGCGGCGGCGTTCGTCGTCCTCAAGGAGTGCAAGCGTGCCCACCAGCTGCGCAAAAACACCGCCCCGGTCTATGTCGCCCACCAGCAGTACGGGGGCGTCGGCAAGGCGGGCCATTCCCATGTTTACAATATCATGCTCTTTCAGGTTTATTTCTGCCGGGCTTCCCGCACCTTCTATCACCACAATGTCATACGCAGCAGACAGTTTCTGATATGCGGCAAGGATATCCGGCACCAGCGTTTTCTTGTAGGCAAAATACCCGCGGGCATCCATGACGGCGCGGACTTCCCCGTTCACAATAATCTGGGAACCGACATCGCTCGTGGGTTTCAGCAGAATCGGATTCATCAGGACAGACGGTTCGGCTCCGGCAGCTTCGGCCTGCATTACCTGTGCACGCCCCATTTCAAGGCCTTCGGCAGTCACATAGGAATTCAGCGCCATGTTCTGGGATTTGAACGGGGCCACCGTGTAGCCGTCCTGCCGGAACACGCGGCACAGTCCGGCGGCAACAAGGCTCTTCCCGGCACTGGACATTGTGCCCTGAATCATAATGGATTTTGCCATAGTTTTCCTTCCGAGTATTCCAGCAGTTCTTTCATCCTGCAGTTGCAGGAGCCAATCGTCAGCCCGGCAGCTATTACCTTTGCGCATCCGTCAATGCATTTTTTTGCAGCAGCAAGCGCTTCGTCGGGAATCGGCTCAAAGGGAACAGCGCTGATAAGTTCCGAGGCAAGCATACGTGCAACGCGGTAATCCACATCGTTTGTGTAGAGGATTCCTGCTGCAAAAGGCGTCTGCCTGCGGCGGAGCATGCGGTACACCGGGATGCCGCCCCCGCAGGACGAAATGACAAAAACTTCAGGCTTCCCCCGCAGCGGCGGAAGCTCCGCAGTTCCCAAAAGCGGGTCAAATGCCTGCCCTTCCAGACCGTACAGGGACTGAATCACGCCGTTCTGCGAAAGTTCCTCCGGGCTAACCATGCGGCAGGATTCGCCTTCCACGCACAGAATGCGGTCGGAAACCTTTTCCGCAAAATCAATTTCATGCACCGCCATGATGACAGTAACCCCGGAAGCGGCAAGTTCCCGGATAAGCGAAAAGAGTTCCAGCCGCCACCGTATGTCCAGGTAAGAAGTCGGCTCATCAAGCACCAGCACCTTGGGATTCTGGCACAAGGCGCGGGCCAGCAGAATCCGCTGCCGCTGGCCGTCGCTCACCGAAGAAAACTGGCTGTCGGCAAAGGCCTCGGCATGCACCTTTGCCAGCGCGATTTCTACAAACTCTTCGTCCTCCAGCCGCAGCATGCCCAGCTGCCCCGTAAACGGATAGCGTCCCGACGCAACAACATCACGGCAGCTCATCAGCTCCGGCCGCACCGGCTGGGTAAGCAGCACGGCAAGGTTTCTGGCAAGCCCGGCGGGACGGTAGGATGCAAGGTTCTTTCCCGCAAGCACAACGGTTCCCTCAAGCGGGGCAAGCTGACGGATTATATTTTTCAGCAGGGTAGATTTTCCCGCGCCGTTGGGGCCGATGATGGAAACGACCTCGCCGCGCCGGACCGAAAAAGAAACATGTTTTAGGACGGGAATGCCTGCGTAACCTGCATCCACATCATGCAGCTCAAGAATTTCCTCCGGCATGCTAGAGACTCCTCCGGGCATGCCGCCTGACAAGCATAAAGATGACCACCGGCGCACCGAAAAATGAGGTAACGGTACTCAGGTTCAGCTCAAGCGGCGCAAGCAGCAGGCGCGCCACCAGGTCGCAGAAGGAGCAGAATGCAGCGCCGCCCAGAAAGCATGCGGGGATAAGCAGCAGCGGCTCTGCTGTTCCCAGGCACTGCTTCACCAGGAACGGCACGGCAATTCCCACAAAGGTAACCGGCCCGGCAAAAGCCGTAACGCAGGAAGAAAAGAGACTCGAAAGCAGTATAAGCAGGGGGCGGAACAGCCGCACGTCAACGCCCATGCTCTGTGCATACTGCTCGCCCAGGCGGTAGGCACCGATGGGCTTTGCCAGCAGAAAGGTGAGCACCACGGCAGGAAGGATGAGCGTGCAGCACAGCGACACATCATCCATGCTCATGCCGGAAAAACTTCCTGCAGACCAGCTGTGCAGGTTCACGATGTCTGCATCATTTGCAAACGTAATAAGGAAATCTGTAACGGAGGACGTTATGTAGCCTATCATGATGCCGACGACAAGCAGCGACGAATTAAGATGCACCCTGCCGGAAACCAGCAGGACAAGGGACGTGGAAAACAGCGCACCGATAAATGCGGCGACAACAAGCAGCCAGGGGCGCGCGGCAGCAAGGCGGTACTGGGCCAGCACTATCAGCGCAAAGGCCACCGCCATTTTTGCTCCGGAAGAAATTCCCAGCACAAAAGGCCCTGCAATGGGATTCTGAAAATACGTCTGCAGAAGAAAGCCGGAAAGCGAAAGCGCCCCCCCCAGCAGCAGAGCCATGAGCATACGGGGAAGGCGGATTTTGAAGATGATGTTGCATTCCTGTACAGAACCGTCATGAAAAAAAAGGATGCGGAGAATCCTGCCAAAGGGAATGTCCGTCCGCCCGGCATAGAGACTCGCCGCGGCGGCTATCCCGCACAGCAGGCCCAGCAGCAGGAAAACCCATGCTGTCTGCAGCCCCCGTGCCGCAGGCACACGGCTCATTCAAGGTGCTCCAGAAAAAGCATGTCCGCTGCAGCTTTGTCCGCACCGGCATTGTCCGTCAGCACCTGCCGCATTTCCATGATAAAGCCGGCAAGGTTGTCGGTACCCTGGTACAAATAGTTTTTGGAAGCCCAGACCTGATGTTCCTTCACTGCCTTAAAGTCTGCGAATACGGAATTCTTTGCAAGCAGATCGTCCAGGCCTTTTACGGACTTGTCGATGGTCGTGTTGTACACCAGGAAATCAGCATCGCGGGCACTCTGATAGAATTCTTCCATTGAAAGCTGCACAGTGGAACTGTCCGTCTTGGATTCCGGGATTCCGGCACAGGCATAGGAGCCGCCGGCAATGCCTATCATCCGGGCAATGTAATCGTCCGTTCCCCGCACAACAGCCATGCCATCGCTGTTCACGTAGAAAAATGCAACGCTTTTTCCCAGCGCAGCTTCTTTTTCCAGCGGGGCAATCATCTGCACCTGTTCAGCAAAAAAAGATTCCGCAACGGCTTCCTTTCCCATGAACATGCCGTACAGCCGCACCCATTCAACACGCCCCAGCGGATGATCCTCATAGCTTGATTCGTCAACAAAGACCGGGATTCCCAGGCTTTCAAGCTTTTCCTGCACCTGCGGCTTGTGGAAAATCATCGCCGATTCCACGGCAATGTCCGCCCCCTCGCTGAGCAGCAGCTCAAAATCCGGCGAATCGTATTTGCCTACATAGCGCACGGCCCCGCTGCGCATGGCTTCCACAGCCTCGGGGATATACCATTTGTCCGCCGCCGTAGAGCAGAATTTTACCTGCGGGAGCGCCCCTGCCCGGCACATCAGCGCCATCACTGGCGAAGAAGCAAGGTACAGGGCATCAAAGGGCTGCTGCAGCACCGTAATATCCTGCGGAAGTGACTGCGGTGCAGAAGCCCCCTCCGGAACAAGCAGGTAGCGCATGCTGCCGTTCACCGTAACAAGGCGGAAGCCCCCCTCGTATTCATCGACGCTGAACATCTTTGCATACGTATTGGGAATGCTCCGCACATAGCGCATTCCGGCAAGCGATGCATCCTGCACCGTGCCGGAATCAGCAGCCCGGCTTTCCTTCCTGCTGCAGCACAGAAGGAAGAGTGAACAGAAAAGTACAGCAGCCATGCTGCGAGCTGCGCTGCGAAGGAAGTACCGGGTCTTCATAGCTATTTCCTCAGTGAATCAATGGCAGCCTGTGTGTGGGCCACATAAATCTGCTGAATATCGTAGTTCTGGCCCAGGCCTTCAAGGATGCAGTCTACACTGTAGCCGGCTTTCTGGCACAGGGACTTCCATGAATCATCATCATCACCGGCCATATCGTTGTTTGCATGGTCACCGGCAACCACCATGAGCGGCATCAGCACAACTTTCTTGTACTTGCCTTTTGCCTTCAGGCTTGCCAG
>CADCQA010000291.1 GCA_902803415.1 uncultured Spirochaetaceae bacterium
CCGATGCCTGAGAAATCCACTGCGGAGATTCAGGATTCCATCGTGAAGGCGCAGCAGGAAATCACCCGCATTGACGGGGAGCTGCTGGACAGCAAGAAATATGCTGCCTCACTCGCTGCATACCGCAAGCTGCTTGCAACCGACATTGAGTTCGAGACTGTGTACAGCGGCATGGGGCACGAAGAAGCTGCGGAGGATGAGGCTGCACAGGAAGGTGCGGTGCGTCTGGCATGGCTTTCCGGCTATGTACCGGTAGATTTGCTGGATGATTTTAAGAGTGCATGCGAGGAACATGCATGGGCGTATGCCGTGGCAGATCCTGCCGAGGACGACCCCGTGCCGACCAAGCTGCACAACAACAAGCTGGTGAGCCTGATATATCCGCTCATGGACTTCCTGGATGTTACTCCGGGCTATCTGGAGTATGATATTTCCGGCTGGTTCCTGCTGTTCTTCTGCATTTTCTTTGCAATGATATTCGGTGATGCCGGTTACGGGGCGCTCATTGCGCTGCTTGGTATCGGCTTGATGGCAAAGGGAAAGAAGGCAACACCGCTGAGCGTGCTGATAAGCCTGCTTGGGGTCTGCACGATGGTATGGGGTGTCTGTACCTGCTCTTGGTTCGGTATCGAGACCGGAAAGCTGCCGGAAACGCTCCGTGCAATTTCCTTTAAGCCGGTGTCTCCCGCCAAAATCGGGGATACGGCCACGACGAACCAGCAGATATTGTGCTTTATCCTGGCGCTTGCACAGCTGAGCATCGCTCATGTCAAGAACATGATAAAGTACCGCAAGACACTCAAGTTCTTCGGTGACTTTGGTTCCTTGCTGGAGCTGTGGGGCATGTTCTACGTGGTTCTGGACATGGTTGTCGATTCATTGAAGTATCCGCTCGGCATTACGCCGGAAACGCTCTACTTCTTTGGTGTCGGCTGGCTGCCCGTTCCGTTTGTGGCTATTGCAACGCTGGGGGTCGGCTTTGTGCTGAACTTTGTGTTTGCAAACTACGAGGGAAGCATCGGGAAGTCCGTGCTGGAAAGCTGCAAGAACATCATCAGCGTCATCCTTGGCGTGGTGAACGTGTTCAGCGACATCGTGTCCTACATCCGTCTTTGGGCGGTTGCGCTTGCCGGTGCAGCCATCAGCAACACCGTCAACACGATGGCAGGTCCCATGGTGGGGAAGCTTACGCTCTTCATCTTCGGTATCATCCTGCTGGTGTTCGGTCATGGCTTGAACATGATGCTGAACGTGCTGTCCGTCATCGTCCATGGTGTGCGTTTGAACACCCTGGAGTTCTCTACGCATCTGGGGATGACCTGGAGTGGAGTGCGGTACCGTCCGTTCCGCGAGGATGAAATGCCTAAGGAAGTCCGTGTTGAAGGGCTGGGAAAAGCTGTCAATGCAGTGGGAACCATGAGCAAGGTAGTTAGAGTTTAGGTAAGGAACTGGCTTTTTAGCCACGTATAAAAGTTTTTAACAGGCAGGACGAATATCCTGCCTGATAATAAGAGAAATACTAAGCAAAATGCTTAAGGAGTAAAGATTATGAACTGGGGTATGATTGGTGCAGGTGTTGTCATGGGTATTGCCGCTATGGGCAGTGCAATGGGTATCGGTATTGCTGGACAGGGTGCTATCGGAGCATGGAAGAGATGCTATCTGAATAACAAGCCTGCTCCGTTCCTTCTGGTTGTTTTTGCCGGTGCTCCGCTTACCCAGACGATTTACGGTTACCTTCTGATGAACACGATGAAGGGTAAGGCTGCCGGTGCTGACCCTGCTACGCAGATGTTCCTGCTTGGTCTTGGTTTTGCCTGTGGTCTTTCAATGTGTATGTCTGCACTTGCACAGGGACGCGCTGGTGCTGCAGGTTCTGATGCTCTTGCCGAAACAGGAAAGGGTTTCACGAACTACATCATGGTCGTCGGTCTTTGCGAAACCATCGCTCTGTTCAGCATGGTTTTCGGCATGATTGCGGCATAAATTTCTTGTTTCCGGCGGCAAAGATTTGCTGACAGCTCAAAGCTGCCGGAACTGCCTTCATTGCAACCTCTTGTACTTTCTGGTACAATGGGTTGCAATTTTTATTTTAAAAGGAAGCGAATATGTATACATCTCCAAGGAGCGTGACGATAGGCGGGAAGAACGGCATCCGTGCCGTGACGGTGGGCGGAACTGCACCCGTGACTGTGCAGACGATGTGGAAGGAAGGCATTACAGATGTGGCAGAAGGAAGCCCCCGGCTGCAGGAAATCCTTGACCGCATAGCGTCGCTCCGTTCCCTGGGCTGTGACATCATCCGCTTTGCTGTGCCGGACATGGAAAGTGCCCGTGCACTTTGTACGATAGCTGCGCATACCGATATGCCGCTTGTTGCCGATATCCACTTTGACTACCGGCTGGCGCTGGCCTGTCTGGAAGGAGCCGTCTCGGTCATCAGGATAAATCCCGGTAACATCGGCAGCATAGAGCGCGTAAAGGCTGTTGTGGATGCCTGCCGTGATAAGGGTGCCGCCATACGGATTGGCGTGAATACCGGCAGTCTGCCCAAGGATTTGGAAGCACAGGTGGAAGCGGGGCAGAAGAGCCGTGCTGCGGCGCTTGCCGAAACTGCGCTCCGGGAAGCCGCTGTGTTTGACAGCCTGCAGTTCCGGGATGTTGTGGTGAGCATGAAGGCTTCTTCGGTGCAGGAGACGGTGGAGGCAAATGAAGCCTTTGCCCGGCAGTCGGACATTCCCCTGCACATCGGCGTGACGGAGGCAGGCCCCCTTATTCCCGGCATTGTCAAGTCAACGCTGGCATTCAGTGCGCTGCTGAAGGAAGGCATCGGTTCCACCATCCGCGTGAGCCTTTCTTCCACGCCGGAGAACGAAGTGATTGCCGGGCGGGAAATTCTGCATGAATGCGGACTCAGGTCCGGCGGGGTAACGCTTGTAAGCTGCCCGCGCTGCGGCAGGCTGGGCTTCGACGTGCACGGTTTTGTGGAACGCTGGCAGCCGGAACTGTATGCGCTCAAAAAGAATGTAACTATTGCCGTGATGGGGTGTGTTGTTAATGGGCCGGGTGAAGGAAAACATGCGGATCTCGGCATTGCGGGCGGCGGCGGCAAGGTTATTCTTTTCAAAAAAGGAAAAATAATACGAACAATTGACGCGGAAAATGCCGATACTGAATTCAGGAAAGAATTGGAGACACTTTAGGACATGAACGCGAAATTCAGGTGCAGATTATTCTTTTTCATAGCTTTTGTATGCTCTTCAGCCAGTGCTGCTTACGCACAGAAAATAAATTCTGTCCATAAGCCTTCGGAATTTGAATATTGGCTTACCTTGAAGGAAGCCCAGAATGCCTATGAATCCGGTGATTTTGGCGAGGCGCTGCGCAGGGCAGAAACTGCAAAACGCCAGCGCAGGGATGTCTCTGTCTGGGAAGGCTATGTACTTGATCAGACGCAGAAGAACGCCCGTGTGCGCAAAAGCGGCGACTTTATCGATGACCTGCTGCCTGTCCTGAAGGAAAAGGAATATAACGATGCCATTGCCGTCATCAACAAGCATGTAGAACTCCGGGGCAAGGATTTTTTCCACGGCCGTTTCTCTGAAATCCAGAAGTGGGTTGCAGAAGACTACCGCTACCCAGAGGCGGATTTTATCATCGGCAAAATTTACCGGCTGGAAGGTGAAAATGCCTTTGCCCAGCAGTATCTTGATGCGGTTTGTGAAAACTTTAACCGGCTCGACATCCCCGATATGCGCTATGATATCCTGTACGAGATGGCGGATTTGGCCAAAGACCAGAACGACATGGAAGGCTATGAGAAAAATCTTAATCTCATATTAAAAGATGATGAACTCTATCGGGATGACCGCTTTATGGAGGCGCTGCTGCGCCAGATAAACCTGAACACTGCTGTTGCCGTGGAAAAGTTTTTCCTGCTGTACCGCAGCTACAATGATATTTCCATACGTGCGCTGGAGGAACTGGGGCAGTATTACACAAAGATTGGCAAGCCTGATAAGGCGCTCCGCTGCGTGGCGCTTGGCAGCATTGCTTCTGTTACCAAGATAGAGGAAATCCTCAAAGACAGGCTGATAGACTACACCTACGTAAGTTTCCCCGATCTGCTGACCAAGGCTTCCCAGTATGACGACATCCTTGTGTGGGGCAATGAGAACAGAATCTGGGAGATGTTCTACGAGTTTGCCCGGACTGCAGAAGGGCAGAACAAGCTGCTCTTTTCTCAGACGCTTTTCAGCCTGCTTGCAAAGTATGAGCCGGAGCCGTACTGGCGCAAGGAAGCCGAATTCTGCATCCGCCAGTAGCTGCTGCCGTCGGGATCAGAAATGATTTCCGACGCCTATGAAAATTTCGTAATTCTTGCGCGGGCTGCGCCAATCATTGTCCAGAAAACCATCCAGCACCGTCCTGCCGATATCTATGCCAAGGCTGGCACGGATGGTGTAGCTTTTCCACTGCTGCGGGAACACAAGAACTTCAATTCCCCCGGCATACAAGCCTTCTTTCAGGTTAAAAGTGTTCCCTGTTGCCCTGTTCGCGAGCAGTCCCATGTCAAAAAATGGTGAAAGCTGCAGTTCCACGTCCAGGTAGCTGAGCAGCTTGCTTTTTCCCATTTCAGAAAAATGCGTTGTCAGGATATGGATGGGAAAATCCATGTTCAGGACAAGC
>CADCQA010000292.1 GCA_902803415.1 uncultured Spirochaetaceae bacterium
CTTCATCTCCTAAATAAATGAGGGAGTTTCAAAAATCGGACGAGTTTTGAAACTCCTTCCAAATTTACCTCAAAAACCGCAATGAAATGAGGTTTTTGAAAGCCAGTTTCAAAAGTAACAGACTTTTGAAACTGGCTCAAATCTGCGGGGACGGGGGAATAGCTTGCCCCCGCCCCTCCCCCTCCTTCTTCCTCAAAAAATGTATTCAATCTTAAAATAACATTTTTTTGCTTTTCTGCAAAAAAAATGGTTTCTTTAATCCCCAATGTATGGTATAATAGAATTAAATTAGGTTTAATATGGAAAGAAAAACAGGTGTTGTGGTCCCGCTTTCCGCCCTGTACACCAAAGACTGTGCGGCGGTCGGCGATTTTCCGGCACTGAAAGACTTTGCAGATTTTGCAAAAACCTGCGGCTTCAGCGTAATCCAATTGCTGCCGGTGAATGATACCGGAACCCAGTCTTCTCCCTACAGCGGCTTGTCGGCCTTTGCGCTCCATCCGCTATACATCCGCATAGCAGCGCTGCCGGAATTCGAGGAGGCCTACAAGTCAGACCGCCAGTTTGCGGGCGCATACCGCAGCTTTACCAAGGAATTCAAGTACCAGAGCCGCTTTGACTACGACAAGGTGCTGGGCGAAAAACTCCGCCTGCTCCACCTGCTCTACGCTCATATAGAAAAGAAAATCGCCGCTGCAACAAAGAAAAGTTCCCAGAACGTAAAAGTCGTCAGCGCAGGCGGCGGCGGCAACTTTGCCGACCAGTTCCAGCAGGAGCTGGCGGAATTCGTGCAGGGAAACAGCTGGGTTACCATATACGCCGTATACAAGAACCTTAAGGATGCCGCAATGCAGGCATCGTGGAAGGAATGGGACGCCTCCTTCCGCACCTTCAGCCGCAAGCAGATTCAGCTGCGCTGGAACAACCGCGCGCTCAAATCCAGCCACAACTTCTTTGTCTGGTGCCAGATGCGCGCCGCCCAGCAGTTCAAGGATGCGGCAGATTACGTGCGCTCCAAGGGCATTACGCTCAAGGGCGACATCCCCATCCTCATGAACGAGGACAGTGCAGACTGCTGGGGATGGCCGGAATTTTTCAACCAGGACCTGCGCGCGGGCGCACCGCCGGACGGCGAAAACCCGCTTGGACAGAACTGGGGCTTCCCCACATACAACTGGGCAGCCATTGCCGCGGACGGCTACACGTGGTGGAAGCAGCGCGTACAGGCCGCCGCACAGTACTACGACGCATTCCGCATCGACCACATCCTCGGCTTCTTCCGTATCTGGGCTGTACCCGCCCGCGAACGCACCGCATTCCTGGGGCACACCGCTCCCTGCGCAACATTCACGCGCACGGAACTGGAAGCGCTCGGCTTTGACGAAGGGCGCATTCACTGGATTGCGGAACCGCACATTCCCACCGGACTCATCGAAGACATCACCTGGAACCACGACGAAGCCGTTGCAGACCTTTCGCTTGTCTGCGACCGGGTGGGCAACGAAGAGCTGTGGAATTTCAAGAAGACGATTTGCTGTGATTCGGACATTTACGGAACGCATTTCAGCGATGACGGCGCAAAGGACAGCCGCATCAAGGATGTGCTTGCCGCAAAATGGCGCGACCGCGTGCTGCGGGAACAGAAGGAGGACGTGTTTACCTTCGTCTATTCCTACAAGGCCGCATCTGCCTGGAATACCCTCAACGGGGAGGAGCAGCAGAAGCTGAACAAACTCCACGAAGAAATTGCGGAAAAAGAAGACGCGCTGTGGAAGCAGCAGGCGCTTTCAGTGCTCGGCCCCATCTGCGGCGCAAGCACGATGACTGCCTGCGCGGAAGACCTTGGCGTGAGCCTGGCCTGCATGCCGGAGGTGCTCAAGGAGCTTTCCATTCTTTCCCTCAAAGTCGTCCGCTGGAACCGCGAATGGGGCACAGACGGCCAGCCCTATGTGCCGTTCGCCGCATACCCGGAGCAGAGCGTCTGCACCACGTCCGTACACGACAGTCCCACGCTGCGCCAGTGGTGGGACAACGAAAAGCAGAGCGTAGCAGCTTTCCTGAAAGCAGTTTCCGCCGGCACGGAAGCGCAGGACAAAGAAGATCCGTCCCTGCCGGAGTCCGGGGAACCGTTCATCGCAAAGACGGCACAGTTCTGCATGGAGCAGGCCGCGCGTACAAACAGCGCCTGGTTCATCAACCCGCTGCAGGACTACCTCTTCCTTGAGCAGAAATATTTCCTTGCACAGGCAGACGACGAGCGCATCAACATTCCGGGGAGCGTCAGCACGTTCAACTGGACATACCGCATGCCCGCAGCCGTGGAAGCGCTCGCAAAGGACGAAATCCTTATCGGAAAAATCAAGGCTGTCGCGGACATCCACGACACCTGCACAGGAGGAAACGCATGACTCTTTCATACAATGAATTCCATATAAGCCGCTCCATCAGGGATGCGTGCAAGTTCAACAAGGGACTGTTCGCTTCCACCGGCAACGTCATATTTGCGAATTTTAAAGCGGTGCAGGAATTCCAGACCAAGCTGAACGAACTCTTTGACCTGCGCGGGCAGCAGGAGCGGCGCGTTTCCGCCGGCAGCCTGAATGCCATGGGTCTCATCGACGAAATCTTCCATTATGTATGCATGCTTTTCCGCAGGGACAAGGCGCCGGCTGCATTCACCAACCTGCTTTCCGACCTTGACACCTATTTCGGCAGGGAAAAAATAGACGCCCTGCTGCTGCAGTTTATGGCGGAATTCCCCCCGCTCGCCGTCTACCAGGGAACGCAGACCGCGGAAGACTACCTTGCGCTGACCTGCTTCGACGAAGGCACCAAACGCCAGCGCAGCAACCGCGAGCAGGTACTGGAAGAGCTCATCCTGCTGCATCTTGCAAATGAAAACCCTGCGTTCCATCCGTTCCAGCTGCTCTTTGACGACACAAAGCTGGCGCTCAACCCGGACTACATAAAAACCTGGAACCAGATAAAGGCGTACTTCATGACGCAGCCCGTGTTCGGACCAAAGAACAATCACCTCATCGACATGCTCAAGGAGCCGGTCATCGCATCGCCCACGTCACTCAAGGGGCAGCTGGACTACATCCGCCAGTACTGGGCAGACCTGCTGGGCGAATGGCTGCGGCGCCTGCTGGAAGGAATCGACACACTCAGCGAGGAAGAAAAGGCGGCATGGCACCCCACCAACGGCGGCGAAGTGAGCATGGACGCGTACTCCTACGACAACCTGATGCGCGAATACGAGCGTTTCAGCCCCGACCGGGACTGGATGCCCAAGGTCGTGCTCATGGCAAAGACCGTGCTCGTGTGGCTGTACCAGCTTTCAAAAAAATATGACCGCGAAATTACCCGCCTTGATCAGATTCCTGACGAAGAGCTGGACATGCTGCGCAACGAAGGCTTTACCGGGCTGTGGCTCATCGGCCTGTGGCAGCGCAGCTATGCAAGCCGCCGCATCAAGCAGATTAACGGCAACCCGGAGGCGGCAGCTTCCGCGTACAGCCTCTTTGACTACGAGATTGCAGACAACCTGGGCGGCTGGGACGCGCTGATAAACCTGCGCAAACGCTGCTGGCAGCGCGGCATCCGCCTTGCCAGCGACATGGTTCCCAACCACACCGGCATGGACGGCAGGTGGGTCATCGAGCATCCCGACTACTTCATTACGGCAAAGGACTGTCCGTTCCCCGGCTACAGCTTCAGCGGCGAAAACCTGAGCCAGGACGGGCGCGTCTCAATCTTCCTGGAAGACCACTACTACTCAAAGTCCGACTGCGCCGTCTGCTTTAAGCGCGTGGACAACCAGACCGGCGACGTTACCTACATTTACCATGGCAACGACGGCACCGGCATGCCGTGGAACGACACCGCACAGATTGACTTCCTGAATCCCACTGCCCGAGAAGCAGTCATGCAGCAGATTATGAAAGTCGCGGCGAATTTCCCCATCATCCGCTTTGACGCAGCGATGGTGCTTGCAAAGAAACACATCCGCCGCCTGTGGTACCCGGAGCCGGGGCACGGGGGCGACATTGCAAGCCGCAGCCGCAGCGCGCTTTCCAGCGATGACTTTGAGGCGCGCATCCCCAACGAATTCTGGCGCGAAGTCGTTGACCGCTGCGCTCAGGACATGCCTGACACCCTGCTGCTAGCAGAAGCATTCTGGATGATGGAAGGCTACTTTACCCGCACGCTCGGCATGCACCGCGTCTACAACTCGGCCTTCATGAACATGCTCAAGAAGGAAGAAAACCAGAAGTACCGCGACACGGTGAAGAACACCATCAAGTTCGACCCGCAGATTCTTAAGCGCTTTGTCAACTTCATGAACAACCCCGACGAAGAAACTGCCGTCGCTCAGTTCGGCAAGGGAGACAAGTACTTCGGCGTGTGTACGCTCATGATTACCATGCCGGGCCTGCCGATGTTCGGACACGGGCAGATTGAAGGCTTTGAAGAAAAGTACGGCATGGAATACGTGCGCGCATACCGCGACGAAGTTCCGGACAGCGGGCTTGTTGACCGCCACTGGCACGACATCTTCCCGCTCATGCACAAGCGCTACCTCTTTGCGCAGATAGACAACTTCCTGTTCTACGACGTGTGGAACGACGGCACGGTGAACGAAAACATCTTTGCCTACTCCAACGGCGTGGGCAGGGAACGCACAATCGTATTCTACAACAACAAGTACGAGCGCGCCGCCGGCTGGATAAAGCAGTCCTGCGAGTACGCCGTTAAAACCGGCAGCGGCGAAAACGACAAGACGATGATGACCCGCAGCCTTTCAGAAGGCCTGCTGCTGACGCCGGGGAACGACCACTTCTGCATTTTCCGGGAACACCGGAGCGGACTGTGGTTCGTGCGGCGCAGCGACGACATCATCAACCAGGGCATGTTCGTTTCGCTCAACGGCTTTGAATACCAGGTCTACCTTGACGTGCAGCAGGTCGTTGACACCGAGGAAGGCAAATATGCAAAGCTCCACGAGCTGCTTAACGGCAGGGGCGTGCCCGATCTTGAAATTGCATGGCAGGAATACCGTTACAAGGATCTGTACGCCGCGCTGGAAAAATTCGCCAGCGAGGAATTCTTTGCAACCATTCACACCATCTTTACGCCGGTGCCCGTGCTTTCGGCAAGCAACAAGGAGCTGCCAAAGATAGACAAGCTGCTCAAGTCCGTCAAGGAAGCAGCGCTTGCCTACTACGAGCAGGAAGAAAAATTCGCGGAAGCAGAAGCCGCCCTGCAGGGCAGTTCCGGCGACACAAAGAAGCACAACCAGAAAGAGCTGCGCAATGCACAGAAAATCGTGAGCGCAACTCCGGCGCAGCGTTACGCGGCGTTCTGCAAGCAGATAGAATTCCTTGCAGCGGCAGCAGCGGCAGCACAGGGCGCGGAAAAATCCATCTCCGAGTCCAGCTCCACGCGTTACCGGCTTGCAAAGTCATCGTTCAAGACGGCGTTCGACAACGATATCTACGAAGGACTCATCGAAAACAGCGGCTCTGCAGAAGTGCTCAGTGCATTCGCCATGGTTTCCTCCGCGGGCCTGCGCAACTGCATGAAGTGGGGCTACAACAGAAAGCTCTGCGAATATCTTGAGCGCAGCGGCGTCAAGACCGACGGCATGAAGGACACCTTTACACGCCTCTTCATCCTGATGCAGATACGCAACCTGAACCTTGGCGCGTCGGGCTACATCAAATCGACGTACGAAGTGGCAAAGCTGCTTGCCTACAGCGAGCATTCATTCCTCCTGACCGGTGCAAATGACTACAACGGCATCCGCTGGTTCAACAAGGAAATGATGGACACCACGCTGTGGTATGGACTTGCCTCGGTTGCTATGTACAGCCCGCGCATCATGCGCGAAAACATCTACAAGCTTTACCGTGCGCTTTCCAGCGCAAAAGACAAAGCTGATTACAAGTGCGAGAATTTCGCCGAAGTCTTCAGGCCGGAAAAGCCCGTCCGCAAAACCAAAAAGGCAGCGGGCACGGCAGCAAAGGCCCCGAAGAAAACAAAGTAGCAGTACGTGCAGCACAGGCGTGCTGCACATGTACAGAAAAAAATAAGCCCGGAACGCCTCCGCACAGAAGCTTTCCGGGCTTGTCTTATTTCCGGCGTTTCTTAGAACACGCGGAGCTGGTTCAGGAAGTTCAGGACAGAAATGAGCTGCTCAAAGTCATTGGCGGCAATGGCGGCTTTTCCGGTACTGACCGGTTTGAATGCTGCGGCAATAGAGCCGTCCATGTCGGGGGCTTCCCCAAGGTTGTGCCTGATAAACTGCTCATCCAGCGCCGGTGCATTGCGTGCAACAATAACGACGGCACCGTCTTCATCCTCCGTCACATCCTTGCGCAGCTGGGCGGCCGCGTATGCAGAGCTTGTCTGGCTGTCCGCATAGACCTTGTACTTCTGGAACAAGTCTCGGCATGCCTGCGATGTCTGTGCAGGAGACACGGCAGCCGGATACACAAAGCTTCTGAGCATCAGCGAATTTGCATTGAATATGTTTTCCATGCGCTCAAGATTTGAAGGGTCAGCAGGGTCGGCGGCAGGGCGCTCACCCAGCGGCACAATGCTGTCAACCACTTCTATGTTTCCGCCCGCATCAACACGCAGGTCGGCTGTTTCCGGCACGATAAAACCGTTTACGGGCAGCGC
>CADCQA010000293.1 GCA_902803415.1 uncultured Spirochaetaceae bacterium
ACGCATACTTGCCGATTTCCGTCACGCCTTCGGGGATGGTGACGGAGGCGAGCGACGTGCAGTCCTTGAACGCCCATACTCCGATTTCCGTCACGCCTTCGGGGATGACGACTTCGGACATATCCATCGCGATTCCTTCCCCGTCCGTGCAGTGGACGGCGGCATCTGCGGGAAGCTGCCGGAAGCCATTCAGCATGAACCACTGCACCTGCGTGCCGCCGTAGCGGACTTCCTTGAGCGACCAGCAGCCTCCGAACGCGTAGTCTATTTCCGTCACGCTGGCAGGGATGGTGACTGAGGTGAGAGCCGTGCAGTCGTTGAACGCATCCTCGCCGATTTTTGTCACCCCCTCGGGGATGCTGACGGAGGCAAGCGCCGTGCAGCCGTCGAACGCCCCTTTGCCGATTTTTGTCACGCCCTTGGGAATGCTGACGGAGGAAGCGTCGCCCTTGTACTTTTTCAGCACGCCGGCTTTCATCACGAATTCGGGGTCGGCTTCATCGTCGTCTGTGCAGTCAGGGATGGTCTTGAACTGTGAACTCTCCGCGTCGCCGTTCCCTCTGCTTGCTTCCGTCAGAAGGCCTAAGGGGGAGGTAATCACCGAGGCTTCTATGTCATCCGCGGTGAGGTTTTCGGGGATGTTTGTTCCCTTCTTTATCCTTTCGAAATGCTTTCTGGCCCATTTATCCGCATGCCTGTAGATTTCATAAAAGTCATCGAGCGAGATTTCCATCCCGTCAATAAGGCGCAATTCACAACTGTCGCCGTCGTATTCAACCCAAATAAGCTTGTCATGAATCAGCCCGCCTGTCTTTTTGTTTTTCAGCTGGAACTTGTAAACCTTGCCGGTGTTCCTTTCCCCGAGGTATGGGCCAGCCCCACTGGAGGAGTTGAGCATCCAAAAAGCTTCGCAGACCCCATCCCCACAGTCTATTTCCACCCAGTTGACGCGGTTGACAGGGCTCTTGCCCTCCTCCTTCTCAAGCAGGTAGTTTTTATCGTTGTGCTTGCATTCCACACACAGCCAGTAGCCGAAGTCAACGCCGGAAATAGCAGACAGTTTTTTGAGACTCTTTAAGGCATCCTCGGGACCTCCGTAACTATACCAATCCGAGAAACTTATGTCGTTCGCTTCGTCGTCGTCGGCCTTCCTGATTGCCTCCTCGCCCGTATCCTCTGAGAGGATAAGTCCGGGGTTTTTTATGAGGGCGTTGATGATTTTCTCGTTGTCCTCTTCCCCGCAAAAGATGTTGAGTGCGGCCACATAGCCCCACGTATCCTGAGGGTAGAAACTTAAGCTCATATATTTCTCCTTGCGTTTAGCGTCCGCCCGCTTCCGGGGGATGTGCTCCTATTCTACCACAGCGCGGGAAGTTCGTGGTGGTGTAAACTCACCAAACGTTGGTGCGTAAACTCACCAAAATCCGGCGAGCCGGGCGGAAAGACCGCCGCTCAGGGCTGTAGCCTGTGCCCCGCCGCTTTCCTGCATTCTTATTCGACTTCAAGGCTAATCCTCAGATCCGTAAGGACTGGGGCAGCAGAAAGCTTTTCCCTGTCTGCCGTAAGCTCGAATACCGCAAGGCAGGGGTCCTTGAGTGCTGCTATTGACGTATACTGCCTGCTGTACGCAAACGGAACGTTTTTTGTGGTAGGGCTGTCGGAAAACCGCAGCGCCCACTGATTGTAGTCTGCTACCCAGATAATCCCGTTTTCGTCCCTGATTGAAGGAGCAAGCCATTGTATGTCTGCATCGCTGCTTCCGCTTACGGAAACCTTTATTTTTGTGCCTTTAGGCAGGCTTGCGGGTGCATCAAAAATCTTTTCCAGATTGACATGAAGCTGGTAGCTGTAGTCATCAGGACCGCTGCCCCAGATATTTTTAAAGAGCGTAATCCTGTCGTATTCCAGGGTTTTTGAAAGTCCGCCTGCGATTTTCTGCTGCGGAGCGCCGCCGTTCAAGGAAACAACTTTGCAGCGTACTTTAAAATCCTTCATCACGACAGGCTCATCCAGAATCCGCGGTTCATACGAAATATTAATGATCGCTCTGTCTGTATACACAACGCTGGAATCAAGCATGATTTTTCTTTTTATGACAAAAGGCGTGTCCTGCTTCATGCCGTTTCCCCGGTTGGGGTAGGTGTCTGTGTACTCGTGGGCGCGTTTCCATTTTGTCTGGCCGGTAGAAATTTGAATGGCAAACTGGTGCAGGTCCTTATTCGGCGTACCGCTTATTTCCACTTCAAGTATGCTGTTCTTTGGAATGATTTTAAAGCGTTCGCTTACATCTGCCAGCGGGACATTGTAGCCGTAGTTGTAGCGCTCCCTGTTCTGCAGTTCATCCCAGAAGTTGGAATGTTTGAATTTCGCATAATCACATGCAAAAGTTTTTTCGGTGCCTTCTTTTACACTTTCGGTCGGCATTGTGCTGTCTTCAGAGATTCTGGCATTTTCCATGCCGTCCTGCGTTGACTTAAAAATGACGGTTTCTCCGGCCTGTACAAGCAGCGTCTGGCGTGCGGTATTGCTCACCTGCACCTGCCCGCGCTTAACTTCGATAAGCAGGGAACTGTCTCCTGCGGCTTCTTCACCGGCAAGCGCAGCATCAGAAATTTCCGGCACGGCAATTTTTACTTCGGAAGCATTGGAAACGGCAACATCTTTTTTGCCGGAATGAATGACAAGCGTTTCCTGCTCCGCGGCATTGGTTGCAACAAAAATTTCGCCGCCCACAAAAGCTACGTTCCGCTGATTCTTGTTTTGTGAAATCTGAATCATGGATTTTTCGCGCAGCTGAATTTGAATTCCGCTGTCTGCAAATTCTGTGTGTGCTTCTGCATTTTTAGACGTTCGGATTCTGTCACCGTCGTAAATGGCACTGGAATCGGTAAGCATTTCCCAAATGTCGCTGTCTGCAAATTTTCTTTGTGCCGTGTTCTTCTTGAAATAAATTCTGGCTATGGGTTCTTCGGTCTGCTTTATCGTAAAGGAATGCAAATCGCGGTAAAAAAGATAAAGCATGACGATTGCAGCAATCGAGCAGACAATAAAAATGGTGTAGTCAACCTTGTTAAGCCTGTATGTTGTATTTCTTTTCTTCATCATCAGTATGTACCTTGGATAAATCCGGGGCAACGGTTCCAATCAGTTTCCGTACGTCTGCAATGGATTTTGCGCCGTCCCTGCCGCAAAGATTGATTACCGCAAACATCTTTATTGCTTCTGTCTTGCCCTTTACATGCACGCCCGGCATTTCTGCAGCAATGATTTTTTCCTTTATAAGGCTGTACGTGTTTTCCGTAATCAGAATGTCGGTGGCAAAGGGCTTGTTCAGGGCTTCCGTGCGGCTTGCCAGGTTTACCGCGTCTCCGATAACCGTATATTCCATGCGTTCTTCCGAACCAATCTGCCCGGCAACCACAGGGCCTGAATTGATTCCGCAGCCGATTCGTACCGGCGCAAGTCCCTTTGCCGTGCGCTCGCTGTTGAAGCGGGCAAGGGAATCCCGCATCATCAGGGCGGCGGTAACGGCATGCAGGGCATCGGCTGCAGGGCTGCCGCTGGATTCCGGTGCGCCCCACACGGCCATGATTGCGTCGCCGATATATTTGTCTACAACGCCGCCGGTTTTGTTTACGCAGTCTACCATCCGCGTCATGTAGGCGTTAAGGAATTCAACGACCTCGTGCGGCTGCATTTTTTCTGACATCGCTGTAAAGGATCGTATGTCGGAAAAGAATATGGTTGCCGTGCGGTTTTCGCCGCCAAGTGAAAGTTCTCCGCTGGCTGCCTTCTGGGCAATGGTCTTGTTGGTAAATTTGCTGAAAGAAACCATGAGCTTTTCGCGTTCGGAAAGTCCCTTGCCCATCTGCACGAACGAAGCTGTTAAAAGCCCGATTTCGTCCTGCGTGCGCGGCTGGATGTCCAGCTCGAATTCGCCGCGTTCAATCTTTGCAGAAGCGTCTACCAGCTCTTTTATGGGGTTGGTAATGCTGTTGCTGAAAATCCGTATAAGGATGATGGCGATAAAAAGCACGGCAAGCGAAACAAGAATGATTCTGTAGGTTGTGCGGTTGATGACGGCATATACTGATTTTTCTGAAATTGTCGTTATGACAAAAAGATCGTCTTTAATCTGGTGTACGGCAGTAAACACCCCGTCTACGATGCGCTGGGAATTGGTTTCCGCAGGGTTTCCGGCAAGTTCCTGTATAAGCGAAAGTACGTCTTTGCGCACGGTTTGGGCAGCACCGTAATCAGGATTTATAAGGATTCTGGCAGCGCCGTCAACCAGAATGGTTGTGTTGTTGGAACCGGTTGCCATAAGTTCTGCAAGGGAACCTGCATTTAAGCCGACCGCGCCGTTCTTTACGCTGTTTGCGGGGCCGTATTTATAGATAAAAACTACGGCCGGAAAATTGAATACATCCGAAGCGTTGCAGTAAAGCGTTTTTTTGTTCGGGGAGGTATCGGCAATGAATGCGGCAGGCTCTGCGGAATCCAGAAACGCCTTGATTCTGTCTTCTGATTCACTGACTGCCGGATTCAGAAGCAGCTGTGTTTCCGGGCTGAAAACAAACAGTATATCCTGATTTGAGCGGAAAAAGGCTTCGCTCAGTTCTTTTTTTTGACTGGTACCCTTTACGGCAGCAAAGGCTTCGAAGAGCATGTATGAATTGCTCTGAATGTTTTTAAAGGCGCTTTGCACGGTCTGAGCCGTACGCCCGTTCAATGCAAGGTTGTTTTCTTCTGCCTTGATTCTGTCGTCTGCATGAACAAGGGTAGAAACAAGGGCTGTAGAAACCCCCAGCACCAGAATGATCAGAAACGAAAAAAGAAGTATCTGTTTTAGACTGATAGGATACTTTATCTTCATCTAAGCCCAAGCCTCCGTACCTTCAATTGTACTGCCGCTTTTGCTTTTTCGCAAGGAACTTGAACGGGCGGGGGCGGGCGCCGCGGCTAGGGTACGGTATCGTAGCCGCGGTTTTCCGTCCGCTGCGGCACCTGCACAAAAAAAATAGGGGAATTTTGTGTAAAAAACTTGACTTTCCGCTATATTTAGTGTTATTCTAAGAGCTGGACAGGGTGAATAACACTATTTGCCCGTCCTTTTCCCACCCATGCTCCGGCAGTTTCCCACTATTTCCCACTGACGGAGCATTTTTTTTCTCTCATTTTGTGAAATTTTCCTGTACAGCTCTTGACACC
>CADCQA010000294.1 GCA_902803415.1 uncultured Spirochaetaceae bacterium
AGTTTAAAATCGCTCAAATAGCGCGATTTTAAACATCGCATTCTAGTGTAACCTGTTCTGAAACTGAAGTTTCCGAACAGGTTTACTGAATTATTTGATTTTTCAGCATGGATGATTTATAATAGAAGAGTTACAGACGAGTGAACCGGTTCCAGGAATCCTGACATCTGGAACCGGCCCGGCTGCCAAAGACTCGGCAGGCATACTGTACCTGTGCTGCAGAGCTTTTGCGATAAAACTCGGAAGCGTATATCCGAACATGTCAGGTGCCCTTGCAGGCAAAAGAGGTTCCCGTGAGTACAGAGAATGAGAACGACGCAAAGTTGATTACGTCAGTGGAAGAGCTGTTTGACCAGAATAAGGATCTGGCTATGCCGGCTGTAGATGCAGAAGAAGAGGAAAGCAGCGGCCAGCCGGAAATAGTTCCGAATGCAGAATATTTTGAGCGTTATCTGGCGGAATGCTACAATGAAGTGCTTCTTTCCGGTTCATACGAACTGAACCAGCGCAGTCATCCTTTTGGCGACAGGCAGCTCAGGCAGGAGCTTGCAGATTTTCTGTTCCGCTTCCATTCAATCTCGGCAGAACCTGACCAGATTATCGTGGGTTCCGGCATAGAAGGCCTTATGTTCAACATCCTGAACCTGCCTTCCGTCATCAATCCCTCCGGGCTGAAGAATGACGGGCTGCTTTCCCGCGCAGAGCATTTTCAGGAATACATCCGCCCGCGTGCCGCTGTTTCCGAGGGAACCTCGGATGCAACAAAGAAACTGTTTACCGATGCACATATCCAGGTAAAAGAAGTTGCCGTCGATGACCAGGGCATAAGCTTCAATTCACTGCTGACATCCGGCACAACACTGCTGTACGTTACACCGTTCGACGTGCCCGAATACTCACTGGAAGATCCTGCGGAACGCCAGCAGGAGCTGCTGGACTGGGTAAACGAAGCAAGCTACCGCTACATTATTGAATATGATGCCAGCCCGGAAGTGAGTACGCTGCCAACGTTCAAAAGCAAGGATAAAAACGACAAGGTCATCTACCTGAATTCTTTCTCGTCACTGCTGTGCAAGGGAATCACGGCATCATGGACGGTGCTGCCCAAGAAAGTTTGCGAAGAATACAAGGCTCGCTTTGAGAAATTCAACTGCCAGCTTTCATATCTGGAGCAGCTGGTACTGACGCTGTTCCTGAAAAAACGCCATCTGGATAACTATCTGGAAAGCATCCAGCAGCAATGATTGCTGGCAGCAGTCCTAAAAGAAAAAGGGTGCCACACGGCACCCTTTTTTTGGCACGTCAGCTGACCTGCACCCGCTCTATGTGCGCCCCAAGCTCCTGCAGCCGTTCCACAAGGTTTTCATACCCGCGCTCTATCTGGTAAACATTGCTGATGCGGCTTTCGCCGTGTGCAGCCATAGCCGCGATAACCATTGCCATGCCTGCGCGCACATCCGGCGAAACAAGGTGTTCCCCGTGCAGTGCACTCGGCCCCGCAACCACGGCGCGGTGCGGATCGCAGGAAATAATGCGTGCGCCCATGCTTATCAGCTTGTCCACAAACACCATGCGGCTCTCGAACATCTTTTCGAAAATCAGCACCATGCCGTCCACCTGCGTGGCAGTCACAACCATGATGGACATCAAATCCGGCGGGAATCCCGGCCACGGCGAATCGTCTATCTTGGGAATCATGCCGCCAAGGTCAGGATTCACCTTCAGCTCCTGATCAGAAGAAATGGAAAGCGTGTCGCCCTCCATCGTCCAGCGGATGCCCAGCTTGCCGAACGATATGCGGAGCGGGCGCATGTCCTTTTCCCGCACGCCGGTAATCTTAAGCGAACCGTGCGTTGCGGCGGCAAGACCGATGAACGAACCGATTTCCATAAAGTCCGACCCGATGGTAAAATCTATGCCGGAAAGCTTTTTTACGCCGTCAATGTGCAGGATGTTGCTGCCGGAGCCGGTGATTTTTGCTCCCATGGCATTGAGCATGTCGCACAAGTCCTGAATGTGCGGTTCGCTTGCCGCATTGGTTATGTCTGTGTGCCCTTCCGCAAGGACGGCCGCCATGATGGCGTTTTCCGTTGCAGTGACGGAGGCTTCATCAAGGAAAATGTCCGCCCCGACAAGCTTGTTCGTGATGAACTCAAATTTGCTGCCCGTGGAAATGCGCGCACCAAGTTCTTGCAATGCAAGAAAATGCGTATCAAGTCTGCGTCTGCCGATAACGTCTCCGCCCGGCGGCGGCATAATCGCCTTTCCGGTGCGTGCAACGAGCGGCCCCGCAAAAAGTATGGAGGCGCGGATTTTCTGCGACAGCTGCGCAGGAATTTCGCTGGAAGAAATGTGCGCGGCGTCGAGTTTCCACGCATGGTCATCGATTTTTTCCACGCCGATGCCGAGCGCCTGCAGGATGGACAGCATGACGGAAGTATCCTCAATGTCCGGGATGTTCCGCAGGATGACCGGATCCTTGGTAAGCAGCGTTGCCGCTATGCAGGGAAGCGCCGCGTTTTTGTTGCCGCTTGCATGAACGGTTCCCTTGATGGGAAAGCCGCCCTCAATATGATATTCGTACATACTGTTTCCGTCCTGTCAGTTTTTTTCTGCCGGAGAATGCGCCCACTGGGCCGCCAGCTGAATAAGCACCTCGGTAGCACAAATCATCTGGCGCAGGCTTGCCCATTCATAGCGAGAATGGTAGTTGTGCCCCCCGGTAAATATGTTCGGCGTGGGAATGCCCATTTCGGTAAGGCGGGAACCGTCTGTTCCTCCGCGGATGGGAGTGAACTCCGGCGTAATTCCCGCATCCCGGTAGGCTGCAACAAGCTTTTCGGTGACGGCAGGATTTTTGTCCATCGTCTCCTTCATATTCAGGTACTGCTGCGTGTGCGAAACCTGCACAGTTCCCCCGAAGGTCTCTGCTGTCATCTGCGCAACCAGTTCCACAATGTGCTTGCGCCGCTCCATGCCCTCTTTTGTGAAATCCCGCAGAAGCAGCGAAACCTTTGCGCTTTCCATGGAAGCCGTCACCTCCATCGGCGCGTAGAAACCCATGTAGCCGTCCGTGGTCTCCGGCATTTCCTGCCGGGGAAGATTCGACACAAAGGAAGCCGACATGCTTACCGCGTTCACCATGTCGGGGCGGGCGCTGCCGGTATGCTTTGCCTTGCCCGTGAACACGACGTCGCTCCGGAATGCATTGAAACATTCTGTTTCCAGCCCCCCGATGTGCCCGCCGTCAACCGTATAGCACTGCTTTGAGCGCAGGAGCGCCAGCGGCACGTTGTCCATGCCGTGCCCGGTTTCCTCGTCCGGGGAAAAAATAACTTCTATGGTGCCGTGCGGCAGTTCCGGGTGCTGCACCAGGAACTCTATGGCCGTCATGATTTCGGCAACACCAGCCTTGTCATCTGCACCAAGCAGCGTAGAGCCGTCGCTGGTAATCACGGTATCGTGCTCTTTTCCGGCCTGCAGGAGCGCCTCATCCGCCGCAGGGTCAATGGTGATTCCCGACGGCAGCACAATCGCATTCCCGGCGTAGTCCTTGTGAACAAGGGGCTTTACGTCCTTGCCGCTCACTTCATCAACAGTGTCCATGTGTGCCAGCAGGCAGAAGCTTGCGGCCGACTCACAGCCCTTTGTGGCAGGCAGGCGGGCATAAGTATAGCAGTGATCCGTGGTCTGCACGTCCTCCAGACCCAGGGACTGAAGCTCCGCGGAAAGCGCCTTTGCCATGTCCCACTGCTGGGGCGTGCTCGGCTGGGCGCCGCCGTCGGCCGCCGCACTGTCGCTTTCGCTATATATCTGCACATATTTCAGGAATCGTTTTAACAAATTATCCGCATAGGCGGTAGAAAGGATATCATTCGTCAGGTTTTTCATATATCCAGCATACCGTATTTTTGCGCCCTGTGCAATTGAGCCGCGGCAAGGGCTGCAAGGGCGGCGGGCAGTTTTTTGCCGGAAGCGCATTTTTGCCGCATGCTGACATTCAGCAAAACAAGCTGCCCTCATTGTACAGTTCCATGAAATTCGCTATACTGTGGCTTTAGTATGAAAGATTCCGCCAAAGCATGTATCATCCTTGCCAACGGACAGGTTTTTGAAGGCAAGAGTTTCGGCGCCGCAGGCTGCATTATCGGGGAAGCAGTCTTTACGACAGGAATGAACGGTTACATAGAGACGTTGACCGACCCCAGCTATTACGGGCAGATTGTTACCCAGACATTCCCGCTCGTCGGCAACTACGGCATCATTCCCAAGGACTTTGAAAGCGGGGCGTGCCATCTGCGCGGGTACATTGTAAAGGAATGGTGCGAATCACCGTCGAACTTCCGCTGCGGCGGAACGCTGGACGCCTACCTGAAGCAGCAGGGCGTCATCGGGCTGTACGGCATAGATACCAGGGCGCTCACCAAGGTGCTGCGGGAATCAGGCGTGATGAACGCAATGCTGGTTTCCGGCGAAAGTGCAGAAGCACAGCAGGCTTTTGCCGACCTTGCAGACAGCTCCCGCAAGGCAAAACTGCTGGAACGCATACAGGCCTATAAAATCGAACACGCCGTAGAATCTGTTACCGGCAGCGCCACTGCCGTGGAAGAAGATGCGGATACCGTTTTTGCCGAAAGCGCAGCGTACCGCTTTATCCCGGTCAAATCAGACGGAACAAAGCAGAACGACCAGGCCGCAGCAATGCATGACGGCAAGGGAAAGAAAGTGGTTCTGTGGGATTTCGGTGCAAAGGCAAACATCCGCCGCGAGCTGCTCAAGCGCGGACTGAGCGTCATTACGGTGCCGGGAACCGCCACAGCAGAAGAAATACTTGCGCTGCAGCCCGACGGGCTCATGCTTTCAAACGGTCCCGGAGACCCGCAGGAAAACGTGCAGATTATCGCCGAACTGAAAAAAATCATACAGACAGGGCTGCCCATTTTCGGCATTTGCCTGGGGCACCAGATTCTTGCACTTGCCATGGGCGCAGACACCACAAAGCTCAAGTACGGGCACCGGGGTGCAAACCAGCCGGTCAAGAGCCTTGCGACAGGCAGGGTTTACATCAGTTCCCAGAACCACGGCTATGCCGTCAGGAACGAGACGCTGCCCAAAGGCGCGGAGCTGAGCTTTGTCAACACGAACGACGGTACCTGCGAAGGCATTACCTATACGAACATTCCCGCGTTCAGCGTGCAGTTCCACCCCGAAGCATGTTCCGGCCCGCTGGACACAAGCTTCCTCTTCGACGATTTTGTGAAGCTCATCAACAACCGCGCCGCATGCAGGGATTTTAAGCCCCGCTTTGCCCGCATTGATGCGATAAGCTATTTTGCAACAACCATCCGGGACACCAAAAAGAACCGCGGCGAAGCTCTTGCACGCTAAGGCAATGAAATCTTTCGCCCCGCTGCTGCCGTTAGCCTTAGTCCCGCTCGTCGTACTGCCGCTGCTCTTCTCCTGCACATCGGCGGGGAAAGGGCTGTCTCAATCGCCCGCAAAGGCCGAAGCAGAGATGACGGAGCGGGAACTGGCCGGTCAGATGATTATCTGCGGCTTTAACGGCACCGAACTCACCCCGGAATTCCGCGCCTTTCTGCACGACTATGCAATCGGCAACGTCATTCTTTTTGCACGGAACATCCGAAGCGTAGAACAGACGCGGAAACTGTGCAGGGACATCCAGCAGACAGTACAGGAACGGACCGGCAGCAGCGCCTTTATCTGCGTTGATCAGGAAGGCGGCAGAATTTCCCGTATTCCCAGGGAACTGACGCCCCTGTGTGCCGCCGCAGATTTTGCCGCCAGACACAAACCCGCCGATGCATACAAGGCAGGGCTGCTTACAGCACGCCAGCTTGCACTCTGCGGCATAAACGTGAATTTTGCCCCCGTTGCAGATATAAACTCAAACCCGCGGAATCCGGTCATCGGGGACCGCGCCTACGGCATTACGCCGCAGCAGGTCAGCCCCTACGTTTCCCAGATGGCAAAGGGGCTGCAGGCAGGCGGTATTGTCTGCGCCGCCAAGCACTTTCCCGGTCACGGCGACACGGACGAAGATTCCCATGTTGCGCTGCCGCTTGTGCGGAAAAGCCTGCCGGAACTCAGAAGCTTTGAGCTGAAACCGTTCCGCCAGCTTGCTGCGGAAGGCATCCCCATGATTATGACGGCACACATTATGTTCCCCCTCATCGACGCTGACAGGCCGGCCACGCTTTCGCACACATTTTTGACGGACATTCTCCGCAAGGAACTGCACTTTAAGGGCATCATCGTAACGGATGACCTTGAAATGCAGGCGATACGGAGCCGCTTTGGTGTGGCAGACGGGGCCGTCTGTGCCGTGCAGGCGGGTGCGGACATGCTGTGCCTTTCAATTTCCGGCAGCGACGCGGCGGCAGTCAGCGATGCACTTACATCCCGCATCAGCAGGGAACGGCTGGTTGAATCCGTGCGGCGCATACGTGCAGCAAAGGCCGGGCTTCCCAGCATTGAGGCGCTGTCCGCAGAAGAACTGCGCGAAAAAATTGAAGCCTGCAACCAGCTGGCACAAAGCAAGGAAATCCGCTGAACGCAAAGCAATGCCCCGGCTGCCTGTAACGGCTGCGCAGCTCCTCTGTTTTACAGAAAAGGAGCCTCCAGCAGGCTGGAACGGTTCCGGAGGTATTGAATGAAAACACTGCTTTATATCTGCGCTGCCGCAGGAATTGCTGCGGCCTGTATTTCCTGCCGCAGTACAAGGGCTGCCGATCCCATGCCGAAAGTCCGGCACAGCGCACTTGCCGCCGGCGATGATGCGGAATTCAGCAGCAATTCGCTCATCATCATGGTAGACGAAAAAGTCGGCAAGGAACCATTGCGCCGGGCGGTACAGGAATACGGCGCAAGCATCATTTATGACTACAACATTATCTCCGGCATGGCAATAGTCATTCCGGAAGGCACACATATCGACGATGCGGCAGCATATTTTGTCGGGGTGGAAGGCGTAATCAGCGTGGAACAAGACCGCCTCTACCATATTGACGACGGAAAGAAACGGTGAAAAAAAGCCCTGCCGCACGCAACGGCAGGACCTGTAGCCGGGGAAAATTCCCTCCCGAATCCCCGGCAGCAATACACCGCTTTATTTCAGGTATTTTGCAATTTCTGCTGATGGGGCAAGCTGCTGCGGCACACATTCCGTGCCGAACACCATGCAGTTCGGTTCCTTTGTGGAAAACGGCTTCCATGCAGGCAGCTTTTCACCGGAAGCATCATCGCCGTTCGGGTTCCCGTCCTTGATAAAGTTGCACAGATAATTGCACATCCTGCGGGCAATATCGTAATGCATGCCCGTGAACGGCCTCCAGCACTTTGCCAGGGTTTCAAAGAAGAACCACAAATCAACGGAATGGAATGTACCGGGATTATCCCAGCCGGGAATCGGAACATCAAAACGGTAGAAATAGTTCTCCGTCTGAAGGCCGGCGCCCTCTGCGGCACGCTGCATGTTGCGGATGCCAAGCTCCACCATGTTTATCAGCGGGCTGCTGCCATCCTGCCCGGAACTGACAAGGAATTCATCCCCGGTAAAACCAAGCAGCAGGGGACACGGTTTTACGGAACCGTTGCGGATTCCTTCGGTAAAGTCGGACTTCACCATCAGGCCGTCGTAGACCGGCAGCCACGTCTGTATAGACTTGCCGTATCCGCCCCATGC
>CADCQA010000295.1 GCA_902803415.1 uncultured Spirochaetaceae bacterium
AAGCCTACAGTGTGACCACTATCACCGCGCCGCCGCTCTCTGTGTTTGCGGCACGGATGCTGCCGCCCAGCGCCTGCACCAGTGCCTGTGCAATGGACAGCCCCAGCCCGGCACCGCCTTCGTCCCGCCGGTGGGAAGCATCGCCCTTGTAGAAGCGCTCAAAAACGTGGGGCAGCACCTGCGGCGCAAAACCGCTGCCGTTGTCTGCTGCCAACAGTTCCGTCCGGTTTCCCGCGCGGCGGCAGGACAGCGTTATGCAGCAGTCTTTTCCCGCGAATTTTATGCTGTTCGCCATGATGACCGTAAAAATCTGGTGCAGCTTCTGCACGTCACTTTCCAGCTCGATGAAATCGGGATCAGAAATGATGACACGCAGCGCCGGATACAGCGCGCAGAATTCTTCCTTGAGCGATGCAAAAAGATTTGTCACAAAGAAGCGTTCCTTCTGCACGCTTATGTGCCCCTGCTCAAGGCGGCTCATTTCCAGCAGCGTGGTAACGATGGCATTCATGGTCTCCGTCTCATGAAGGATGGCGTCGATGGACTGTTCCAGCTGCGCCGGGTCGTCTTTGCCCCAGCGCTTGAGCAGGTTTGCGTGCCCGTCGATGATGGAGATGGGCGTTTTCAGCTCGTGGCTTACGTTGCTGGAAAATGCTTTTTCGCGGTCGTAGTCTGCCTGGAGCCGCCGGAATGCGCTCAGGGTGCTGCGGGAAATGAGGAATGAAATTGCAAAGGAAATCAGCAGCACGGGGATGAGCGCAATCAGGGCAAGCAGCGGCATTGCGGAAAGCATTTTGGCGGCGGAATCATTTGCAATGTCAAGCGCGCATTCCACGGTGAGGGCGGATGTGCTGACGCCGGCAGCCGTGGTGCTGCCAGCTGCATTTGTGCTGCTGCCAGTCCCCGCCGTTATGCCCCCCTCCATTGCATTGCCACCGTCAACTGCATTGCTGCCGCCAGCCGCGCTGACGCCGGCAACGCGGCTGGTCAGGTAGCGGATGTTCAGGTCGCCGTCGGTAAAATAGCCCTTCTGAAAGTAGCTGCGGCATTTTCCGCCGGAATCCAGCAGCGGCAGCAGGGAATCGTTCGTGGCGAGCACCGCGCCGCTGTCATCGTAGACCACGTAGGTGATGTAGTAGGCAAGCTCGGTAAAGGCAAGCTCCTCCGCGCCGTCTGTTTCCAGCGTGTGTGTGATGCGGCCGATGCTTTCCCGCAGCTCCGCATCCTGCCGCCGGGTAACGGAAAAGCGCAGCCCCAGCACAAAGAGCACGGAAAGCGAAAGCATTGCCGCACTGAGCAGCAGCATAAAGTGGAGGGCAAGTGGAATTTCAATACCGTAAGAGGCTTTGCGAACCGTCATCTGCCTAGCCCTGCACGTCTGCTTCGACCTGCATGATGTAGCCCATGCCGCGTACCGTCTTTATGCTTTCCGCGCCGAACTTTGTCCGCAGGTGGCGCACGTACACATCCACGCTGTTTTCTTCTATATAGTAATCTTCGCCCCACACTGTCCTGATGATGTCGTCCCTGCCAAGAATTTTTCCTTTGTTTTCCAGAAAGTATTTGAGCAGCAGAAATTCATTCCGCGAAAGCTCCACCGCTTTTGTTCCGTCGGTAACTTTCATTTCGTCTGCAACCATTTCTATGCTGCCGTTCCGCAGCACTTGCGGCCGGGCAGCACGTTCTGTGCGGCGGAGCACGGCATTCATGCGGGCAAGCAGCTCTTCGATCTTGAACGGCTTTGCGATGTAATCGTCGGCGCCACTGTTCAGCCCGTCAACTTTGTCCACCGTTTCGCCGCGGGCGGTTACCAGTATGACGGGCAGTTCCGCCTGCAGCCCTCCGCGGATTTTGCGCAGCACTTCCAGCCCGCTCAGCCGGGGCAGCATCACGTCCAGCAGCATCAGGTCGGGCGCTTCCTGTGCAAGCATATCCAGCGCTTCCCTGCCGTCAAAAGCCGTGGCGGTGGCAAAGCCTTCGTGCTCCAGCTCCAGCTGCACAATGTGCGAAAGTTCTTTGTCGTCTTCTACAATGAGGATTTTTGCCATGCCTGCTCCTTGCGGGAATATTTGAAGAAGGTTCCGGCAGAAAGCTCGTGCAGCTCTTCTGCCTTTATTGCCCTGCCGTCGAAAGAGCGTATGCCGCCAAGCGTCAGGGAAAAGGTGCTTCCTGCAGCGTGCGGGGCTGCCGTGCGGGGAATGGAAATCCGCATCATCTGCCGCGTTTTGCTGAAGATGAATTCGGTGCCCGGCGGAAGTTCTGCTCCGTTAATTAAGATACTGTCGCCCCGGATGGAATTGGTGTCCAGTATGTCATTGAAGAAAACAGAAATGGCAATCATGTCATTGCTGCCGTTTTCTATTTTTACGCCGATTGCAGAAAATGATTCTGCATGGCGCGGCATTTTGCGTCCGCTGTAATTCATGGATTCCCGGTGCAGCCGGGGATGCGGCGCCGGCGGGTGCACGGGCTGGGCTGCGGCTTTTGTGCCCAGCACCATGCAGAGGAATAACAGGCTGCGTATGCAGGAAAGCTTCTTCATATTCATAAGTATAGCACACGGAAAGCTTTTGAGGAGCGTTTTTTGATGAAAGTTCTTTCATCTTCCGTTCATCTGCTGTTCATGCACTGATTCCTGCGCTGCGCTATAGTTGGTAGTGTCAGCAGCGAGCTGGCATGATTTTTCCGGCCGATGCCGGTATTCCTAAGGAGATTACTATGAACAAGATGATTTTTAAGACATGTGCAGCTGGTGTGATTGCAATGGGCCTGGTACTGCTTCCCCTTTCTGCAAAGGATGCAGGGCGTTTCCCCGACCGCAAGGATGCGGGCCGCAAGGACGGTCCCCGCGCGGAACACAACATGCCGTCTATGCCGGCCTTTAACGGTGGATTCTTCCACAGCGGCATGATGATGCACGGCGTGAATCTGATGGGAACCGTCAGCGCGGTCAGCACCGACAAGCAGACCATCACGCTGAAGGATGCCGACGGAAAGGAAACCGTGGTGCACGTGAATCCGCTGACAAAAATCAATTCCTTCCCCAAGGAAAAGACTGCACCCGCCGCTCCTGCTGCAGCGGATGAAAATGCAAAGAACGCAGACCGCCGCCCGGCGCCCGTCCCCAATACCAGCCTTGCCCTTGCAGACATCAAAGCCGGTGATTGGATTGCCGTCCGCAAATTCGACACGGACACCAAGGTTGTTGAAGCCTCAACCGTTGCCGTTGCAAAGTAAATAGACCTGTTCGGAAACTACGTTTCCAAACAGGTGGCGAGTTCAAAATCGCTGAAATAGCGCGATTTTGAACATCGCATTTCA
>CADCQA010000296.1 GCA_902803415.1 uncultured Spirochaetaceae bacterium
AGAAATGACACGGGCCCGGACTGTTGAAGGCAAGCACTTCCGCGGGATGGACTACGGGTACCTCTGGTGGATAATTGACCGCACGAAGCGTATCTATGCAGCGATTGGAAACAGCGGCAATGTCATTTACATCAATCCGGATAAAAAACTTGTCGTAGCAGTTGCGTCATACTTTAAACCAACCGTATTCGACAGGGTTGATTTTATTCAGGCGCACATAGAACCTTTTATCTGCGCAGAATAAACAGAGCAGCCTCGACAATGCGGGGGCGCTTGGTAAAGACTCATGGCACAAGTTCACGGAAATGCGCTTGTTTCTCCTTATATGCTTGCACTGTTGCGAGTATTGTGATAGTATCATAATGATATTTTCACGTGGGTGGAGGATTGTGCATGGGAATGTCATGTGCCGCTGTGTTCGAAGCTGGAATGCATTACCGCGCTGCGGATGCGCTTGCCTATCCGCTGCAGGCGCATTCGTTTGCGCGCTATAAACTAAAGAAGGATGCCGAGCAGAAATGTATTGGCGGCGCCTGGGGCAGTGCAGGGGAATTCGCGCTGTATGCGGCACTGCCGGGGGCTGCGGTTCTGTTGAATGCCGGGCTGCAGGATGAATATGTGTCGCTGCTGCTGCAGGAAATGCAGCTGTATGCCCCGCTTGTCGGCAGTGCACGGTCGCTGGGCTATGAATTGTGCGGAACGGATGCCCTGCTGCTTTCTGCAGACAATATGCGGCGGATTGCAGATGCCGTGCGTGAATCCTTTACCTTTAAGGATGATGTGGCTTTCAGCCTGTCTGCGGATGTTCCGTCGGCCCTGCACGGCGGTGATGCACTGCGGGCTGCGGTTGCCTGCGGGTACCAGCGCCTGAGCCTGCTGCTGGAAGCATCTGCTGCAGAAGACGGCAGGGATGAAGAGGCGTTCCGGGAAGCACGGCGCGCCGGTTTTTCCCGGATAAACCTGGAACTTCCCTGCTGCCTGCCCATGCAGGATCCCCTGGATTTTGAGCAGCTCCTGCAGCGCGCACTTTCACTTGAACCCGAATACATTACGCTGTGCCGCCCGGCCTCAGGGGATGCTGGCTCTGATGTGTACCAGGACCTGCACCAGTACCGCATTGCGTATGGCCTGCTCACCAGGGCAGGCTACCGCAGCACCCGGGGCAAGCGGACCTTTACCAAAATCGACTATGATTACGGCACGAGCGATTATGTTTCAAGCCGCATAATAAAAGGTGTTCCGCATTTTGGTATTGGTGTGGGGGCACGTTCTTTCGGGCCGGGCTATGAGTCCCGGAATTTCAGCGGCGAAAATGCGTATGCCAGGTACCGCAAGGCTTTGCTTTCCGGGCAGTTCCCGGTAGAAAGCGTGTATGCCCTGCCGCCGGAAGAATGCATGGCGCTTTTTGTGCTGCACTCCCTTTCTTTTGGTTTTATTGATCTGAAAGCTTTCCAGCGGCGCTTTGGCACGGAATTTACCAAGGTCTATGCAGTGCAGGTTCAGTTCCTGAATGATCGCCAGCTGATGGAAAAAGTGGGCTACCGCTACTGCCTTACCGAGCGCGGTGTGGACTACCTGCACGGCATTGCGCCGCTCTTTTATTCCCCTCAGGAGAAAAAACTGCTTCCCCTGCTGCTGGATGCCCTTCGTGAAGAGGAAGCGGGGGCGGATGCTGACGGCGGGGTACAGGATGCTGTTCCTGCCGGGGATGCATTCGGTGTGCGCGTGGTAACTGCCGCCCTTGCATTCCGTATGACGGCGCCGGAAAACTACCGCAGGAATTCCAGCGGGGAACTTTCCGTGCTGCTGGTGCGGAAGGACGTTCCTTCTGCAAAGGAACATTGGGCGCTCCCCGCTGCGTACATGCGCCAGGGGGAACAGGCCGTGGAATGTGCGGCGCGGGGGCTTTCTGCCTGTACGCAGGTTCCCCGGACGGGCATCTGCTGCATCGGCATGGCGGAAAGCGGGCCGGATGTTATGGTGCCGTGCATGTCGGTGCTGCGGGGTGGCGCCGCAAAGGAACCTGCGCCGGACGGGGATGCTGCATGGTTTTCCGTACGGCTGTCCGGGGACAAAAAAAGCAGCTTCCGGCTGGAACTTTCCTGTGGGGAAGAAACTCTTTCTGCAACGGCGCGGGCAGTTCCCGGTCTGCTTGGCACGATGGTTGTTTCCTGCCGCTCTGCGTCCGGGCTGGCTGCTCCGGATGCGGAAGTGCTTGTCCACGCACTGCTGCTGCTCAGGGAACGCGCGGAGCACTTTGACGTGCTGTTTGAATTCCTTCCCCGGAAGTTCACGCTTGCCCAGCTGCAGCAGCTGCAGGAACTGCTGCTTGGGCAGCCTGTCATTGCACCGAATTTCAGGCGCAAGGCTGCGGAATTCGTTACGGAAACCGACGAGTATGACAGCGGCACCGGGCACCGCCCTGCCAAGCTCTTTGTCCGCCGCTAAGGACGGTTCTTGATATTTCTGCCGCGCAGGAATAAAATAGAAGAATCCGGGCTGTGCGGCCGGAAACTGGGGGTCTTGTATGGCAAAACGTTTTTCCTTCTTATTGTATATGGCTGTTGCTGCGGCTGGCCTGTTCCTGAGTGCGCTGCTTTTTTCCTGCGGCGGGAAGGGCAGTACAGTACCGGAGCTGCTTGCCCCGGCAGATGCCGCACTGGGGCTTCCGCTGGAACGCAACCTGTGTGCCGGCGATATTGTGCTTGCTGACGGCAGCAAGGTTCCGGCCGCGGATGCCGAAAACATCACTGCGGAGCAGGCCGCTGCTGCGGTGGGTATTGTCTGCGACCCCGCCGGCCGCCGGATGATAGGTGTCCGCATGGGAGGCCGCATGCAGTGGGCGCCGCAAAGCTCTCCGGGATACACCATAAAATTCAAGCTCAGTAAGTCAGACGGCAGCGGAAACTGGGCGGTCATACAGGCGCGCCGTAAATCCGGCTGGGCCGATGCCGCCTCATATCCGGCCTTCTATTTTGCGCAGACCTACCGCGGGCAGGGCCTGTACCGCGACGGCTGGTATCTGCCTGCCGTAAACGAACTGAAAACGCTCTGTGCCGTGCGCACCGCCGTAAGCCGCTCGCTGGAGGCTGTTACCGGGCAGCCCCTTGAAATGGGCTGGTACTGGTCAAGCTCCATGAAGAAGTATGCAAGTGCCTATGCCTATTATATCGGCGTGGAGGAAGGCTTTATTGTCAAGGCGAACAAGGGCGTGCGTACCATGGTGCTGGCAATGCGTTCTTTCTGATACCTGTATGCTTTTTCCTGTGCCCTAGCATAAAAAGCCGCTTTGTGCTATACTGGAAGCGTTATTTTTGACAGATAGGGCGGTTCCGGGGCGCTGCTTGCGGAACCTGCTCAGGTATAAACGCATAGAGGTTGTGAATAATGTATAAGAGTGTAGACCCAAAGGCAGATTTCCCAAGGCAGGAAGAAGACGTCCTTGCTTTCTGGGAAAAGAATGGCACTTTCAAGAAGTCTGTATCCCAGCGCGAGGGAGCAGAAGATTTTGTTTTCTATGACGGACCTCCGTTTGCGACCGGCCTGCCGCATTTCGGTCATTTCATTCCTTCTACTATAAAAGATATTATTCCCCGCTACCAGACAATGAAGGGCAAGCACGTGGAGCGCCGCTTTGGCTGGGACTGCCACGGACTCCCTGTTGAAAACCTGATAGAAAAAGAGCTCGGCATCAATTCCAAGCACGAGATTGAAGCCTACGGCGTTGCAAACTTCAACGAAAAGTGCCGTGCGTCCGTTCTCAAGTACACGTCCGAGTGGCGCAAGACAATCACGCGCATGGGACGCTGGGTTGATTTTGACAACGACTACAAGACGATGGAACCCGCCTACATGGAATCAATCTGGTGGGTGCTCAAATCCCTCTGGGACAAGGGGCTTGTGTACGAAGGCCAGTACATTCTGCCGTACTGTCCCCGCTGCGCAACGGTACTTGCAACGCATGAAGTTGCGCAGGGCTACAAGGAGGTGCAGGATCCCGCCGTTACCATCCGCTTTAAGGTAACAAAGGCTCCTCCTGCCATCGACGACCCGGACATGGCGGACGGAAAGACCTATTTCCTGGCATGGACAACCACGCCGTGGACACTGCCTTCCAACATGGCGCTCTGCATGGGGCCGGACATCGACTATGTGAAAATCCGCGACAAGGAAAGCGGCGACTGCTACATCCTTGCGCAGTCCCGTCTGCATGCCTACTACAAGGACGAGGGCGGTTACGAAATCCTGTATACACGCAAGGGCTGCGACTTTCTGGGTGCCCGCTACGAGCCGCTCTTTCCGTACTTTGCGCAGTATGCCGACCCCGCCGCCTGTCAGGAAAAGTCAAAGCAGCCGTGTACGGAGGGTGCTTTCCGTGTCTTTGTGGACGCTTATGTTTCCACGGAAGACGGTACGGGCATTGTCCATAACGCCAACGGCTTTGGCGAAGACGATAACCGGGTGATGAAGGGCAGCGGAATTCCCGTGGTTGCACCGATTGACGCAGAGTGCCGTTTTACCGGCGAAGTCAGCGACTATGCAGGCGTGTTCGTCAAGGATGCCGACAAGGACATCATTGCCCGGCTTAAGGCTGAAGGCAAGCTAGTCAAGCGTGAGAGCGTAAAGCACCAGTATCCGCACTGCTGGCGCTGTTCCAGCCCGCTCATCTACCGCGGCGTCGGCAGCTGGTTTGTGCGCGTTTCCGAGGAACATGAAAAGCTGCTCAGTGCGAACAGCAGGATAAAGTGGCAGCCTGCCCACATCAAGGAAGGCCGTTTCGGCAAGTGGCTTGCCGGGGCGCGCGACTGGGCAATCAGCCGCAACCGCTACTGGGGAAATCCGATCCCCATCTGGAAATGCGAAGACCCTGCCTGTGGCGAAACTGTCTGCGTGGGCAGCCGCGAGGAGCTGAAAAAGCTGAGCGGCGTCTACCCGGACGACCTGCACAAGCAGTATGTTGATGCAATCACTATGCCGTGCCCCAAGTGCGGCAAGACCATGCACCGCATTCCTGACGTGCTTGACTGCTGGTTCGAAAGCGGTTCCATGCCGTATGCCCAGCAGCATTACCCCTTCGAGAACAAGGCCGGTTTTGAAAAGCTCTTCCCCGCGGATTTCATCAGCGAAGGTCTTGACCAGACGCGCGGCTGGTTCTATTCACTGACGGTGCTTGCTGCAGAACTTTTTGACAAGCCTGCCTTCAAGAACTGTATTGTAAACGGAATTGTCCTTGCAGAGGACGGACGCAAGATGTCCAAGAGCCTGCGCAACTACACTGATCCGGTGGAGGCAATCAACAAGTTCGGTGCGGATGCCATCAGGCTTTTCCTCATGCACTCTGCCGTTGTTCGTGCAGACGAAATCCGCTACAGCGATGATGGCGTGCGCGATGTCATAAAGAGCATTATCCTGCCGCTGTGGAACAGCTACAGTTTCTTTGTTCAGTATGCAAACATAGACGGCGTTACCTGCACCGGGCATGAATTCGATGGAAAGCTGCCGGAAAATCCGCTGGACCGCTGGATTCTTTCGGTTGCACAGAAGATGGTAAAGGATACAACCGCCGCCCTGGATGATTACGACCTGAGTGCCGCCATTGATCCCATGCTTACCTTCATTGACCAGATCAACAACTGGTATATCCGCCGCAACCGCCGCCGTTTCTGGAAGAGCGGGAGCGACAGCGACAAGCTGGAAGCCTATGGCGCCCTCTATGCCGCGCTCAAAACCTTCTGCCTTGTGGCGGCTCCGTTCATTCCCTTCCTTACGGAAGAGATGTGGCAGAACCTGCGCACTGCAGATGATAAAGAGTCCGTGCACCTGATGGATTATCCTGTGTATGATGCCCGCTTCCGTGATGAGCAGCTGGAATTCCAGATGGCCACCGTGCAGAAATCCGTTTCCATGGGACGGAGCCTGCGGAACCAGTTCAACCTGAAAAACCGCCAGCCGCTGCAGTCCGTTGCACTTGTGACGCGCAATGCTGAAGAGAAAAAGGTGCTTTCCGACATGCAGGATACCATTGCGGAGGAACTGAACGTAAAGCAGGTTATTTTCCACGAGCGCGAGGACGAGCTGGTGGAATACAGCGCCAAGGCTAATTTCCGCGTGCTCGGCAAGCAGCTGGGCGGCAAGATGAAGCTTGCTGCGGCGGAAATCGCAAAGCTTGACGGAAATCTGATAGCACAGATTCTTGACGGCAAGGCTGTCAGCGTTAAGGTTGACGGCGCGGATGTTCCTCTGGACACGGAGAATGTCATTGTTGAGCGCAAGGAAAAAGAGAACCTGAAGGTTGTGAACGATGGAACGCTGACCGTCGGCCTTGATACAAAGATTACTGATGCACTCCGCAAGGAAGGCTATGCCCGCGATTTGGTGCGCGGCATCCAGAACCTGCGTAAGGAGAGCGGTTTTGAGCTTACTGACCGTATTCAGCTGACCGTCGGCGGTGATGCAGCGCTCAAGGACGCCTTTGCCCAGTTCAAGGATTTCATTGCCGGGGAAACACTTGCTGCTTCCTCAGAATGGAAGGACGGCTGGAACGGCGGCGTTGCAATAGACGCTGATGATGCCAAGTGGTTCGTCCAGATTGCAAAAGCCTGATAGTGGAGGTTATTGCGTGAAAGTATTGTTTTGTGGAAAGAAAGCTGCCTGTGCTGTGCTTTCTGCTGCCGCCGTCCTGCTGCTTGCGGGACTGTCCGGCTGTACCAGCACGCCTGCTGCACCGGAACCGCTTGCGGAAGTGCATCCGCTGGCGCTCCTGAGTGATGATTCCGGCATATACCTGCATATTCCTGTGCAGAAGCACATGGAACTGACCTCTGTGCTGCTCTGCAACCAGGTGGAAAACCTTTCGGAGGCAAACGCAAAGCGCATTGCGCAGTATGTTGAGCATCTGTACATCGGGGTTGGTTCCCAGACCGACGGTTCCCGTCTGGAGGCTGCCGCTTCCGGGACGGTTCCGCAGGTGGGGCTCCGCTCCGTCTTTACGGAGAAAAACGGCTGGACGCAGCAGAAATATGATGCAAAGTCCAGCGAGGCGGCACTTGCCCGGCAGTATCCCCGTTCGTTTACGTATTATACGCATAAAGAGGAAGCTGTGCAGCTTTCCTTCCTGTCGGATACAGTGCTGTGCTTTGCGCAGAACATTTTTCCGCTTTTGGAGCAGTACGCAGTGCGTCCGGAGCTGCCCGTCACCGATTGCAGCAAATGGCTGCAGCAGAAGGGTGATGATATTGTATTCTATGTAACACAGCCGGGAACGTTCTTTGAAAGTTTCTCCGGTATGGCGATTCAAATTCCTGGCTGCGACCGGCTGTATGGAAAAATGCATCAGCTTCCGGCACAGGGCGGCATCAATGGCCGCAGCAGCACGTATGAGCTTTCCTTCATGCTGCATGTTACGGACAAGCGCACACTGCCGGGCTTCAAATCACTGCTTTCGCTTTCGCTGGGCAAGATGGGGGCAAAGATATCCCAGGCTGATGACAGTACGCTGGAAGTTTCCGGCATTTCCGTTACACAGGAGCAGATTGAGCTGATGTTCCTTGGTGCCAGCCGTGCATCAAGAAAATAGGAGACTGGTGGCATGAGCAATGACAATGTGATTTTAAAAGCTGAAGATTTGGATGGATACCTGACGGATGAAGACCAGAAAGATCTTCAGGGACTCCAGATGCTGTATACTGAAGCGATGATGCATTTTGATCCTGTCAATAAGGATGCTATCGTCCAGAAATTTGATGAGATGGGGCACCGGATGCAGGAAATCTGTGCCAAGCATCCGAACATCAAGGTGTACTCGTTTGAGACGGAGGAGGGTTCCCATGCGGAAGCAAGCCGCGTGATTGCCAAGCTCCGGGACATAAAGACAGATCATTCTGAATTCCTGTATTACAGCCAGCGGGCCTATGAGATGCTTTTCCGGCTGGCATACACGGATGTGCATTCTGATAAGAAAAATCATATTATTGTAAAAACCCCGGTGACCAGTCCTGTGCAGAACTACGCGGTGCATAAGATTCCCGACATTGATGATAAAATCGAGAATTCCGTTATGTGCGTTATGCTGCGCGGGGCGCTGCTGCCGAGCATGATTATGTCCAAGGAGATAGAGGAATATTCTTCTTCTGATTATGTGACACCCTTTGCCCTGTTCAAGATTAACCGGGATGACAGCCGTCATGAAAACGACATGCAGTACATCTTGAACCTGAAGAAGTCCTATTTCAATCTTGAGGAGCTTGACGGCAAGAATTTGATTTTTGCTGACCCCATGAATGCAACCGGCGGTTCTCTGGTAACCGTTGTAAAATACCTGCTTGCCCAGGGAATAAAACCGAAGAGCATTCAGTTCTTTAATGTCATATCCGCATTGAAGGGCAGCCTTCGCGTGACGCGCGCACTTGAGAACTGTACCTGCTACACGCTGTGGATGGATCCCGTGCTCAACGGCAGCGCATATATCATGCCGGGACTGGGAGATGCCGGGGATCGTTTGAACGGTACTGATACACATGACAGTCCCCGCAATATCATCCAGCTGATTGCCGATTACGGTTCCAACATAGCTGGATTGTACCGTTCTCAGCTCCGGAAGATAGAGCAGACTGTTCTGGGAACAATGTAATGGGTGCCGCCCGCCGTCTCTTTGCTGCCTGTACCGCCGTCTCGCTGCTGTTTGCAGCTTGTGCCAGCGGGAAAATTCCCGGTGAGGACGGTGTCCGTGCGCGGAATCTTGCCGGGGAATATTACGAACTTGCCCAAAGTTATGAGAACGATGCAAAGTATACCAAGGCGCTTGAGTATTACAAAAAGGCAATGTCTGATGACCGGCTGCATGAATCGGCTTATTTCAAGACGGGCAGGTGTTACGCGCTGCTGGGGGAGTGGTCAAAGGCTGCCGCCGTCTACAGAGATATTCTGCAGCGGGACAGTGCAAACATGCACGTGAAGGCTTCGCTCGCCTATGTATATGCGATGGAAGGCAGTTACGGCAAGGCTCTGTCTCTCTATGATGAACTGGTTACAGAGCATCCTCGCGATTCATCCCTGCTGAAGAATTACATATTGGTGCTGCTTGCAGACGGCCAGACTGAACGTGCCCAGGAACTCCTCGTAGACTTCAAAGAAAAATTTCCTTCAGAAACAGAGACTATCAGCCAGTTGTCTGCACGTTGTGCGGGCAAATAGCAAGTGACTGTTTTTTAGCAGAAAAGCCAGTTCCCGTTCTGTGGATGTTTGGGAACTGGCTCTTTTTTATCCCTGTTGTTCTGCTTCTGCTTTTGCAGCTTCGGCGGCAAGATAATTGCGGTATTTTTCAGGGTTCACCTTGAAGGCTACGATAGGTGAAGTATTGTCGGCAAATGCATGTTTGAGGGCTTCCGAAGATTCATTTGCAAGCCGCTCGCCGGAAATCATGCGGAGCGAACGGGCTGAAATCCCGATGCCTATCTTGAGTGTTTCCTGCCAGTTTTCAAGGATTGTGCTTATGGCTGTGTACAGCTCGTCGGCAGCCTGAAGCGACTGGTCGATGTCTGTGTCAGGAAGAATGACCGTGCAGCCGTCCGAGCCGTATTCAAACAGCATGTCCTGATATTTGCCGGTCTGCTGTATCACATTGCTTATTTCGTTTCCTGCGCCGGAACTCCAGTCCAGGTTTTCCACGCGGATGGTGAACAGTGCAAGGTCGGTGCCCCCTGACGCAGAACGAATCAGTTCACTGTCCAGGCGGGGCAGCATATACTGTTCCCAGCTGAAGCCTGTGCGCTTTGAGAAAAGCCCCTGCGGCGCAGCATTGGCCGCTGTTTCCGGTGCTGCTTGCTCAGCCGGAGACGGCTCCTCTGCAAGTGCGGCGGGAACTTCAGGTGCAGCATCAGAAACGTCTGCATCCTGAGAATTTGTATCTTCTTCAGCGTCATTGTATCTGGCATCGTCTGCCTGCTCTTCTGGAAGTGCGGACTGCTCCTGCGCAGTAGGTTCCTCTGCTGCCGGTGCGGCTTCGGCTGCTGCCTGTTCCCCGGCATCCTGAGTATCGTCAAGCTCTGCTTCTGTCGGCAAATCGTCGTCCAGGAAGGGCAGCTCTTCATCATCATCGATATCGGGCAGTGCTTCTTCTGCAGGTTCGTACGGAACCTCGGCAGCTTCTGTACCTTCCGGTGCCGCTTCTTCTACAGGTTCCTGCGGAACCTCGGCAATTTTCGTGTCTTCCGGTGCTGCTTTTGCAGATTCCTGCGGGATATCAGCAGCTTTCGTGTCCTCTGGCGCCGCTGCTACAGGTTCCGGCAGAACTTCGGCAGCTTTCGTAGCTTCCGGTTCAGCTTCTATCAGTTCCTGCTGGGCATCGGCAGTTTTTGTGGTTTCCGGTACTGCTTTTTCAGCAGATGCCACGGGGAGCACTGTTTCTTCTGCTGCTTTCCGGGCAGGGGCGTCCTGAACGCGCTCTGCTGCTGCACCACTGCCATCTTTTGCATCATCAAGCTCTGGTTCTATCGGCTGCTCATCATCAAGGAACAGAAAGTCGTCTTCCCCGTCGAGAGCTGGTTCAGACTCAGCTGCTTCCTGCGGAGCGGGGATGCTGCTGGCAGTATTTTTTTCAGCGGGCTTCGGAGCTGCACTGCTTTTCTGCGCTGCTGAATGGCTTTCCTTCAATTCGCCGTCCAGCGTGAATTCCAGCCCGTCAATGTCAGAGGCTATATCCTCATCTTCTGTATAGTCTTCTTCGGCCTCTTCCGCATCTTCATCAAGGATATCTTTTGTTCCGTCAGTGGGAAGCATGACAAACGGCGATGCGTCTTCAGCTGCTTCCTCAGGTGCAGTAGGCGTGCTTTCCGGAGCAGCTGCGTTCTTGCTCTCCGAAATCGGGTCATCGGGGAAATTAAATGCCAGGTTCCCGTCGTCATTTTTCGCCGGGGTGTCTTCCGGCTTTGCTTTTGCCGGTGCGCTCTCCAGATGCATGTAGATAAGATAGAAGAGGCAGAAGAGCGTCAGGCAGAGTGATGCCAGAAATGCGATGCGCCCCTTGAAAAAGATGGAAGATGGTTTGAGTGTATAGACGGCAATGCTGAACACAAGCGGGCTGCCGTCCCGTGAATTCATGTTGGTGCTGGCAGGATGAATGAAGGGGGACGCAACCGGCTGTTCCGCAACAATCCGGGATGGATATGAAATGATGTCTTCGCTTCCCTTTGCCAGGTTGAATGATGCTATGTCGGACAGATTTCCTATAGAAGCAAGGAATGCATCGACGAATGCGTCGCTTCCAAGCTCGTTTACATTCAGGTTCCTGCTCAGCTCTTTGGTGATTGTGGTGATACGGGTTTCCGCCGCTTTTTTGCCACGCTTTGCTTCCATGCCGAGGGACAGCACAAAGGCTGCAATGATTATAAAACAGAGGGCAATGATGGTTTTTGCCGCTGCAGAACTGTGCGTATTGCTCATATTATATGATTATAGCGACTTGCATGAGAGTATGCAAGTTTGAAAAGTGTAAAAAACGGCACTTTGCCTGAATTTTCAGATTTCTTGAGGAACGCAATGTAGGGCAGCAGTGCATAGGCCGCTGCGTCCTGGGGCGGAAACTGTTCTTCCGGGATTTGCTGCAGGCCGGAAAGCCATTGCTGCATGAAAACTGCGTAGCTGAAGGCCTTGCTGCCGGCTGCGGGAAGCTGTTCTTTGTCCGGCTGTGCCCGCTCCAGTATGCCGCCGCGCAGGGCGTAGCCGTGCCTTTCTGCCCATTCCAGCAGTGTTTTTTCGTAACCGCTCAGGACGGGGCTGGTGAATGCCCGGCTGAGTTCACCGGAGAATGTGCCTGCTTTGTGCAGCGGCGTCAGTTCTGTGCGGTACATGAGCGCGGTAAAGGCGCCTTCTGCTGTAGCAGTACGCGTGGCAGAAGCAAAAAACTGGTCGTCCAGGTAGCTTCCCCGCGTGTACGGCTTTCCGCTGCTGTAGGCAAAATCTGCGCCGAACAGTGCAAGTTTCGTGAAGCCGGCCCGGCGGGCAAAGTCGCATGCCGCTATAGTGACGGTCCCGGCACCGGTTTCCAGGTAGGGAAGTGCGGCCTGCTCTGCTGCAAGGCAGGAAAGCGGGTGACCGCTGTGTACAAAGTAAACCTGATGACCTCGCTTCCTGACAAGGGCAACTGCTTCCGCATTGGTGCAGATATCAAAAATGAAAAGCGTGCCGGGAGCGCCGTCTGAGCGTTTCGGGCAGGGAAAGAAATGCGTTGTGGAAATATGCTGTCCGTCAACGGAAACAACGGCATCGGGCGTAAGTCCCCGCCGCCGCAGGCTTCCGTAGGCCGTGTCAGTAGAGATGATATAGTAGGAGTCCCTTTTGGCAGCCAGTATACCCGCCGTCTGGTCGAGTGACGGGCCGGCGGCTATGACAGCTGCCGTTCTGTGGGTATCGCAGTGAATTTCCGGATTTGCAGAAAATGAAGAGAGATTCAGCAGGATGTTGCGCATCCATATTTTTCCAAAATGCGCCTGCACGGAATAGTCTGCCGAAACTGCCGCAAGGCTTTCTGTGACAATTGCTTTTGCTGCAGCGCAAGTTTCTCGGTTTTCCGCTTCCCATGCATGCTGGGGCAGGAAAAACAGATCCCCGTAGATACCCGGTGCATAGCGGCTTATGATGCTGCGCCCCAGTTCCTGCAGGGTACAGAGCCAGACCCTGCCGCCGGCTGATTCCAGTTCCCGTACAAGCGGAAACTGCCTGCAGAAGCTGAGGCTTGCGGTATCGTCCTCAAAGGCAATGACAGCAGCACCGGGATTTTTCTGGAGCAGTGTGCGGATGTGGAATCCTGCCCCGATTCCCGCGATGATAAAGAAGCCTCCCGTGCATTCCGGCGGCAGGGCGAGCGTTTCTGCCTGCGGATTGTATTTTGAATGCATGGGTTTCCCGCTGCAGAAAACCGGGATTGCATCCCCGTTTTTTGCGCTGAGCGTCTGTGCGTAGACCATCAGCATCCCCCTGTTGCACGGCTTCCGAAAGCCCGCTGTATGTCTGTGTAGAATGCCTGCATGTCCTGGAGCAGTTTTTCCCGTGCTCCAGCTTCCTGTGCTGTTCCCCGGTTCCGTTCCAGCAGTATGCAGTCTGCGGTACAGGCTTCCTGTAGCCATGCGGGATTCTCTTTATTCCTGCTGAGAATTTGCTGGAGAAAGGCTGTTCTTCCGGCGCTGTCTTCCGGCAGTGCTTCCGGACGCGGAGCCTTTTCGACGGCGGGCAGCTGTGAGCCCTGTGCGCGCTTGAGTTCCTCCGCACAAAATTCCCAGCTGACATCCTGCACGGTGCCGAGCGTGTTACTGAAGGGGTAGTGGTCGCTCAGCCGGAACAGCCTGCCGCCAAAATCCTGAGTGCTGAACCATGCGGCATAGACTTCGAGCGAGGCCGAACGAAATGTGGCCGGGACAATGCGTGTTTCTTTGCTGCGGAAGCGTTCGTCTGCCGGGGCTGCCTGCATCTCAAGGGCATTGGGCTGTGTGTGTGCCGCCCCTGCTGACGGTGCAAGGTCAAGGCCGCAGAAAAATACCTTTCCGTTGGTCAGCGAGAGTGCAAGCTGTGCCGCTGTCCCGCTTACTGTTCCGTTACGCTCTGCATGGATGGTAGTGAATCCGCTGGTGCGCAGCAGGGTTTCGGATATGCCGTCGCCGTAGGAAAGCGGGATAATGGGATTCCGGAATGTTTGTGCGAAGCATGCACCTTCTGCAGGGATTGCCAGCGGGATTTCCGGATGTGCCTGCAATGCAGCTGCCAGGTGCAGTTTTGCCCAATAGCCGCCGTCCGTGGACAGGCAAATATCTGGCATGATGTCTGCATGGATGAGCGGCTGCAGTGCGGATGAAACTGCAATGAGAAAGAATTCCCTCCGGTGCTGCCTGATGAAGGACAGTGACTGCTGAAGGCTGGGACCGCTTGCACAGATAACTACCGGCGCAGTGCCGCCCTGTATGCGTGCTGTATGTTTTGTGAACAGACAGAAGCGGATGGCATTCCGTGTCCAGCGCCGTGCAAAGAAACTTCTGGTGGCAAGAATGTCACGGCTCCTGAGCACAGCGGATTTTATCTGCTGCCAGGTTTCCCTGTATATGTCTGGGAATGCTTTTTCGGACGGCTGCCAGGAAATGAAAAGGCAGCTGGAAAGGCCTTCTTCGCCCATGTATGCATAGAGTTGTTCTGCCAGCGGCTGTGCAAGTGCCTCTGTGAAAAATACTTTGTCCCAAAGGGAATCTGTGGAACTGAAATCTTTTGTATAACGGACAGCGCAAAGCTTTGCGCCGGGAAAACGTTTTTTTAAATACGGAACACAATAGGAAAGGGCAGGCCCGGTTACAGCGACGTAACCGGGGGTGAAGTCGCAGTCAATGCTTTGTACAAAGCGCTCGGCCTCATGACCAGGTTTGTATGCAGAATGCAATCGGATGGATTTGCATGTGCAGGTCATGGTGCCGTCAGCGGCTTTGGTAAAAACAACGTCCATTATGCCAGGCCGAGTTCGTTGAACAGTTTCTTGTACGTGTTGAATTCCTCAGATTTGGCAAATTCTGCAATCTTTTCTTCAGGGAGACTTTCAAGCAGCTGATCCATATAGGACAGCACAGACTTGATTTCTTCCTTCATATCGGCAGGAATTGCGGCAGCAGCGCTGCTCTCCGCGGGGCTTTCACTGCCGGATGCCTCACTTTCCGTGCTTTCTGCAGCAGGAACGCTCTCTGTTTCTGCTGCGGCATCGCCTGCAGCTTCTGTCTCCTGGGATTCAGCCTCAGCTTCGCCCGGTGCCCATTCGTTGAACACCTGCTCCACAGGTTCCTCACTGATACCCGTCTCGAGGACTTCTTCTTCCTCCTTGCCGGCATTTTCGTCGCTTTCAAGGTAGTTCAGATTGTCTTCAGTCAAGGGCTCTTCTTCGCTGCTTTCGTCGAAAAGCTTTATCGGTGCAGAAAGATTTTCTACTGCATCGGAACTGCTTTCTGCTTCTTCCGCCTCAGACTCCGGAGCAGCACTTCTTTCCGGCTGTGCTTCTGCTTCCTCTGCAGCAGCTGCCGGCTGTTCTTCTGCCGTCACTTCTGCCGTATCAAGAATATTGGTCAGCTCATTGATTGAAAGTGTCGCGTCTTCGGCGTTTTCGTCACCGCCAAAGAAACCTTCTTCGCTGCTCTGATCTGTTGGCACCGGGATATCAGCATTAATGCTTTCGTCCTGTGCTTCGGTTTCGCTTCCGCTTTCTGCGGGAACTTCTTCCTGAACCGTTTCGTCAGCTTCTGCAGCCGGAGCGGGTTCTGCCTCTGCAGTGCTTTCTTCTGCAGCTGCAGGCTCTGCGGCAGATGTGCTGTCTGCTTCAGCCGGACTTTCTTCCTGCGTGGTGACGTCTGCGCTGTTGAGTATGTTGCTCAGTTCGTTGCCGGAGAGCGTTGCATCTTCTGCATTTTCGTCATCAGCGAAGAAACCTGCGTCCTGATCCGTGCTTTCCGGAACTATTTCGAGTTCTTCGGAATCTGCATGGCTGTCCTGCTGTTGGCCTTTTATGGCTTCAACTTCGGATTTCAGGTTGTTGATTTCATCTTTCAAGCTTGAAATCTCACTTGAAATTTGTTTCAGAATCGTTGCTAGTTCTTCGGTCATATCTTCTTCCTGTTCAGTATCTTCAGTTGTTTCTTCAACAACAGTCTCTGTATTATTAACAGCAGTTTCATCTGCAACTGTGTTAGCTGTATTCTCATCAGCCGTTTCTCCGGCTGCTGCATCTGCCCATGCATCCTGTGCGGCCAGCGCGGCGGCACCCAGTGTTGCAGCCGCAGTTTCCGGCTGGGCTGCAAGTCCTCTGGTAATGCTTTCCACGGTTGGGAGCGGCTCTTCTGCTTCCTCTGTGCCAACGGGGATGTCTATGTCGTCACTGACCGCTTCTTCGGCCTCGGTGTCAGCAGCAGTATCGATGTCCTCTTCTGCCACGGCAGCATCCTCGCCGGATGCGGGGGCAGGGCTGGCTTCCTCTGCGATACCGGTATCGTCCGCAGTGTCAATGACATCAGCTGAAGTCTCCGTGCTGTCGTTCGGGATGTTCCTGTCCTCGGAGATGG
>CADCQA010000297.1 GCA_902803415.1 uncultured Spirochaetaceae bacterium
ACCAAAAGGAGAACTATATGGAAGATACATTCACGCCGGAAGTGCAGGAGCGGCTCGGCTACTACGTGTACCGGCTGATTGACCCGCGCAACGGCGAAACGTTCTACGTGGGCAAGGGCAAGGGGAACCGCGTGTTCGCCCATGCAAGGGCCGCGCTCGCATCCGATGCCGGAGAGGATGAAGAAAACCTCAAGTACCGGACAATCCGGGAAATCACTGGCGCGGGGCTTGAAGTCATCACCGTAATCCACCGGCACGGGCTTAAGGACGAGGCGACCGCCTACGAGGTGGAAGCCGCGCTCATCGACGCGTACCCCGGCCTTACCAACGTGCAGGACGGGCACAACAGCGACTTCGGCGTCATGCACAGCCGCGAAGTCATCCGCCTGTACGGCGCACAGACCGCAGAGCTTGACGCATTCGAAGGCTGCCTTATCATAAAGCTGAACCCAAAGACCCTGGACGCGAACAACGGAAACGTCTACAAGACGGTGCGCTACGCATGGAAGCTCAAAACCTCGCTGGTAGAAAAGAATACTGCGCCCTATGTGTTCGCCGTGGTGAACGGCATCATCCGCAGCGTGTTCAGCGTAGAGCGGTGGATTCTGGTGCCGGAGGAAGGCGACAAGCTGGCCTTTGACGGCACGGAAAACGCGGAGCTTACAAAGCAGTTCGGCGGACTGCGCATCCCCGACAAGTACCGGCAGAAGGCACGGGCAAACCCGGTCGCCTATATTAAGAAGGGCTGACGCACAGCGGGCCGCAGGAAAGCCCGCAGCATAAAAGGAAACAACTGCCGCACCGCAGGATGACGGCGGAAAAAATGGAGAATAAATATGAAGAAAGGTTTGAAACTGATTGCAATGGTTCTGATGGCCGTATCATTCACGGGGCTGTTTACGTCTTGCGATGCTATTGAAGATGTTTTTGATAATATTGAGCGTAAGAGCAATGATGCGAGTGGCAGAAAAAATGTAAAAAAGCTAAAAAAGATATGGGACAAGGAATATAAGGACGCATACGATTTGCTGGTTCCTATAGTCGCTGCTGACACTGCATCAAGCAGAAAAATCGTCATGCTATGCACAAATGACGGTACGGAGCTGACAAATGCAGAAAAGAAGACTATTGCAGATGCCGCTGCGGAACATAATGCAAGCATTGAGAAACGCCGGAAAGACAGTCTGCAAGAAAGACAGGAACTTCAAAACCGCTTGACTTATCTTGAAAAAAAGATGAGCAGTTTTTTTACTGGTAACTCCGAGGAGAAGCAAATTAAAAAGGAAATTGCTGGAATCCAGAAAAGGATTGATGACTTAAATAACGGGTTAAATAACTTGAGGGGGGTGAAAGCTTCTGAAATCGAAGCTGCATATATGAACGATATTATGTATTACAAAAAGGAGCTCGGCGAGTACGGTGTTGTGTTTGTGGACCGTTCCAACATGGAACTGGTGATGAAGGAGCACAAATTCCAGCTGAGCGACTGGTCTGATGAAAAAAAGACGGCAGAGGTAGGGCGGGTACTCAATGCAGAAGGCGCCGTAACCTTTACGCTGACAGGCATATCTATCGGTAACAATGTAAATACAAATGTTGCTATGGAAATATTGAATATAAACACAATGCAGAAGACAACAACTGAATCAAGCGAAGATGTCGTGTCTCTGTTTACCGTCAGCGACAAAATCCCAAAACGGATAAAGTTTGATGACATCATGCAGTCTGCCGTTGAATACACACGCGAGTCGCTCACCTATGTTACGCCGTTTTCGCGTTCTCCTTTTGCCCCAAAGCCTGCCGCGCTCAATGATGCAGTATCCCAGGCTCTGTCCGGTATAGAGGAAATTGAGCTGGACACAGAGTCCAAAAGCTGCTGGATACGTTTTTTAGACGGGGAGGAAGAAAGCGGCTCACTCAAAATGACAGAGGAAAGCACCGATGTCAAGATACCGTACCTGTCTACAACGCTTTTGCCGCAAAATACCGTTGGTGCAGGCGAATATTCTGCTAGGTATATTTACAGTGACGGCGACAGGTATTCGGGTCGTCAGTTTGGTATAGATTTCAATAAACATAATTTCAGTTTTGAAGAATTCTATGAAGTGAGGATGGCAACATTCCGAATCGGCACTGTCCGCATCCGGACTCAGTCGCTCAGCCTTTCCGGTAACATGTACCGCAGCTACTACTATAATTCCAATGGACATCCATGCAAATACGGCGACGAGTTCGTCATCGACTTCAAGTCGGACAACGACGACGGCACCGGCCGCCACTACTTTGCATTCTTTACGGTTGAAGAGTAATCCTGCCCTTCAAACATTACATATTAAACCTGTTCGGAAACTTCAGTTTCAGAACAGGTCTATTCTTTAACGGAGGAAACTATGAACTTTAGGAAAATCCTTTTTGCCGCTCTCGCAGTAGCAGGCATGTCACTTGCTTCCGCACAGACGGCTGCGATTCTGGACTTTGACACGGAGGACGCGCAGTACGCGGACCGCATGCCCATCCTCTCGGATACCTTCCGCGCGGAAATGTCAAACTCCGCCTCGCTCACGGTGGTGGACCGCAAGAACACCAACGCCGCGCTTGCGGAAATCGCCCGCTCGCAGACTTCGGACTACATGTCGTCCGACAACGTGAAGACGCTCGGCAAGATGCTCAACGTGGACTACATCATCGTGGGGCACGTCAAGGAGATTGCCGACGACCCGGAAACCGTGACCAAGGAGTACACCACCGTTACGCAGAGTTCCGGCGGACTTGCCGGCATGATTTTCGGCGACAGCGCAAAGAAGACCACCACCACAAAAGAAACCCGCGACGTGGTAACGCAGAACAAGCTGATTCAGATTGTGGTGCAGATGATTGACGTGGAGACATCCGGCACCATCGCTTCCTCGCACAAGGAAATCAGGAAGTGGTCGGAGTTCAATTCCGTCGTCAAGGGGCTGGCAAAGCCCCTGCTGGACGCATGCAGCGGCGTGGGCAAAATCAAGCGCGTGAACGAAAGCATGTTCAGCGGCGTCTGGGAGTGCGAGCTGTTCCAGAACGGCATCACGGACATCTACACGCTGGAGTTCATCGACGACACCACGGTAAAGGTTGAAATCGAAAGCATCGACCGCCGCGGAAAGAGCACCAAGTCCAAGGGGCAGGGGCGCTGGCGCTACAACGCGCAGGAGAAGGTCTTTGTGCTCACGGTGAACCGCCTGACCGGAAACGTTGCGCACATCACGCGCCTGAGCTGGAAGAGCATGATTGACCCGGCCAAGAACGAAAAGAGCTTCAAGATGAGCGTGCCGGTGTCTTCCGCCCAGAACGCAAAGCAGGTGCGCGGCGAGTTCTACCGCACGGAATAGGAGTGTCCGGAATGAAGAAGAACGGTATTTGTAAGGGTTCGCTGCGTGCGTGCGCCGTGCTCTCGTGCGGTATGCTCGCACTGGCATTTGTTTCCTGTAAGGGCAAGGACAAGGGTGCGTCTGCGTCCGGGGGCGGCACGGCTTCCGCAGCGCCGCGCAGTGCGTCCGTTGCCGTCACTGACCTTGCCGTGGTGGAGCACGAGGCATTCACCAAAAGGCACGTTGCCGAAATCAGTTCCCTGCGCGGGGATTCCAACGCCGCGCTTGAATCGCTTACGGCACGAATTGTGCAGGTGCTTTCCGCCCGCCCCGACCTGAAGGTGGTGGACCGCACCAAAATGGACGACGTGATGGCGGAAATCGCCTTCCAGCAGTCCGACTGGGCGGAGGAGACCGCAAGCGCGGTGGTGGGCAAAGCGGTTGCCGCCGATATGCGCGTGGTGCTCACCGCAAGCGGCACGGACGCAATCAAGGTGGACTTTCTGGACGTGAACACGCTCCAAACGGTTACGGAGGTGGTCACGGCGGGCACCGTCGGCACGCTCTCAAGCCTTGGCCTCGGCACCTTTGATGAAGGCAGCAGTGAGTTCTCGCTCAACGGCACGTGGTACTGCAACGGCGTGCGCCGGAGCCAGATTGCGTACAAGGCCGCTGACCTGGACAAAATCACGCCCTTCGGCAGGCTGCGCCCGGAAAAGGCGGACAGCGACGAATACGCCGACCTGCTTGGCCGCAGGCTGCGCAGAATCGACAGCATGGTCGTGCAGGACGAAACGCTCGTCACGTTCACCACGGAAAGCGGCGACGAAATCTACGCGGACGCAAGCTTTTCGCCCAGGGACGCGTTCACTGCTACGTCCGGCGGCAAAGAATATTCTACGATGCTCGCCGGTAAAATCCGCATCCGCGAGGACGGCGG
>CADCQA010000298.1 GCA_902803415.1 uncultured Spirochaetaceae bacterium
GGCGGATGCGGGCGAAGTCCTGCTGACCGATTGGAAAAAGCTTGAGTCCGTTCATAGCCCCATCATAGCACGGACGGGGCCGAAAGTCGAGGGCGGAGTGAAAACGCATAGATGGATCTGCTGATTTTCGATGCTCATTCAAAACATTCAGCTGGTTCATGCAGTACACATCACTTTGAGCACATTGATTATGCTGCTATTTCTATTTATTACAATAGAAGTAAGTAAATCATCAGGAGGAGGTACATCATGACAGCTATTCAAATACCAATCGAAGACTCCGTTATGGAAAAAGCATCCGAAATCTTCATGCGGCGGGGAATCCCTTTATGCGCCTTCACTCCTCTCCGGCGTCATACGGCGGGGGCGCGGGTTCGGCGGCTTCCAGCGCGGCACCTGCGAGGTCTGCGTTCATCTGGTAGCGTGCCGCCTTTTCCCTGGTTGTGCCCGCAATGCCCAGCGAAAGCCGCCCTTTTTCCTTTGCAGCCTCTTCTTTGTCAAGCAGCATCTTTGCCGCAAGCAGAATGTCGGTGGCTTCTCCTGCGCGTACGTGCAGGGTTTGTGCTACTTCTGCTTCCGGGGCGGCACAGAGTGAACGGAGGGTTCCGTACTTCTTCATGAGGAGCTTGTCGCGCTGGGTGCCCACGTGCGGCAGTTTGGTGAAGGGCGAGATGGTGTTTTCTTTTGTCCGCAGCTCCTGGTTGCGGCTGGTGGCAAAGCGGTGGGTTTCGTCACGGACACGCTGGAGCAGGCGGAGTGCGTCGCTCCGCTTGGGCAGGCTGATGGGGGCGGTGGCATGGGGACGCCAGATTTCCTCGTCCCGCTTGGCAAGTCCGGCAATCGGGATGTCCAGCCCCAGCGCGTCCAGTACTCCCTGCACGGCGTTTACCTGCCCGATGCCGCCGTCTATAAGAATCAGGTCGGGCAGTTCTTTCTGCTCGTTTACCAGCCGCGTGTAGCGCCGGCTTGCAGCTTCCCGCATTGATGCAAAATCATCTATTATACCGTCCGTTGTGCGCAGCCGGAATTCCCGGTAGTTTTTCTTGTCCGGATTGCCGTTGAGGAAGCTGATAAGGCTTGCCACCGGGAATTTGCCGCCGATGTGTGCAATGTCAAATCCTTCGATGCGCACGGGCAGCCGCGGCAGCCCCAGCACCTTCTGCAGTTCTTCCATTGCGGGGAAGTCCCCCCGTTCCCGCATGCGGCGGATGATGTCTTCATGGGCGTTTCCCCGGGCCATGCTGATTGCCGCCACATGCAGCCTGGAAGCGTCCGCTGTGTCCGTTACGGCGATTATGGATGCTTCCGCGCCGCAGCTTTCCTTCAGCCAGCGCTGCATGCAGTCCATGCCGTCGGCGGCGGGCACGTAGATGTGCGGCGGCACGGACTCCTTTTCCGTATAGTATGCGCCCATGAACTCCTGCATGATTTCCGCGTCTTCATTCAGCGTAACCGTGCGGTAGTTGTCCCGCCCCAGCAGCTTGCCGCCGCGTATCTTCAGAACCGTAAAGCTGACCAGCTCGCCCTCACGCCAGGATGCAATGTAGTCGCGGTCTTCGCCGTCAAAACCTTCCACGATGTTCTGGTTCTGCAGGACGGCCAGCGCCTTCAGCCCGTCGCGCAGGCGTGCTGCTTTTTCGAAATTCAGGCTTTTTGCCGCCAATTTCATGTTATTTTCAATTTTTGCCGTCGTTTCGGCGCCTTTTCCCTCAAGGAGGGAGGCAATTTCGTCGATATATTCAATATAGGTGGATTTTTCGGCCTGCCTGCTGCACGGTGCGGGGCATCTGCCTATGTGGTAGTACATACACGGCGAGGTTTTTTCCCGGAATGTCCTGCAGTGGCGTAACGGATAGATTTCATAGAGTGTTTCTATGAATGTATCGAGCGCCCCCGCATCGGGGAAAGGCCCAAAGTACTGCGAACCGTCCTGAACGATGCGCCGGGTCTTAAAAACGCGCGGCCACTCTTCGTTCGTGATGCGGAGCACGGGATACGATTTCCCATCCTTCAGGTTGATGTTGTACCTGGGATTGTACTTCTTGATAAGATTGTTCTCAAGAAGGAACGCCTCGTACTCGTTGTTCGTGGTGATGTATTCGATGCTGCGGGCGTGGCTGACCAAAAGCCTTGTCTTTATGTCCTTATTTCCGCTAAAATAAGAACTAAGACGGCTTTTCAGGCTCTTTGCCTTGCCCACATAGATGACGGTTCCTTCCGCATCGCGCCACAGGTAGACGCCGCTCTGGGACGGAGCTTCCAGCGCAGTCTGGTGGAGCAGCTCACGGGAGGACTTCTGCTGCTTGGGGGAGGGAGCTTTGGTAGTCAAAGTTTTATCATTCTGGTCGGACATAATATGCGTAATATAAAGAACATTTGCAGTATATCATGTTTTCTCTTCCTGTTGAATACGGGGCTGATGAATTCTGCCGCCGCGGAAGAAAAAATTATCACGCTCGGCGGCAAGTCGGGCTGGCCGGAGCTTGAATCCTCTGCCGGCGTAACGACGGGTACCGGGCGCTTCGGCTACGACTGCCTGCAGCTTGCTACGAACAGCCGCACGGTCGGCTCGGTAACCGACCTGCTCATAGATTTTGAGGGCGATGTGCCGCAGGATGCCGCTGGGCATTACGAACTGAAGGACAATGCCATCGTCTACTCGCCCAAATCGAAGATGGGAAGCGGTGCGGGGCTGTGCCGCGGCACCAAGGGCATCCGGCTGTCCGGCAAGAACGGCTCTATGTTCGGTTCGAGCGGCATGTCCGGTTCCTTCCTTATTGAATTCTGGCTGAATCCTTCCATTGCGGAAAACGGCGAGCGCGTGTTTTCATGGCGCTCTTCCCGCACGGTGAATAATTCGCCCATGTACCAGATGATAAGCGCCGGCTTCTACAAGAATCATCTGGAATGGGACTTTACCAATGTGTTCAACGGCTACGAGGATGACGGCGGCAACATCAAGATTGCCTCCTACAGCACGGTTATTCCCAATATATGGACGCACCACGCCATCAGCTTTGACGAGGACACCGGGCTTCTGGAATACCGCATCAACGGCCGCCTGGAAGCGCTCAAGTACGTGACCTCCAACGGGCGCGAGGTGGGCGGTTCCGTGTACATGCCGATTCTTGGCGTGGTCGCAGACATCGACATCTGCCCCGGCTACACCGGTTTAATAGATGATTTCCGCATCCAGCGCTCTGTAAGCAGTCAGACTGCGGTTGACATGCGCTACGATACCTATTCGCGTAACGGCGGCCGTTTTGTAACCAAGCCCATCATGGTTTCGCAGGATGCGCAGCTTACCAAAGTCGATGTTTCCCAGAGTACCCCGAACCAGACGTCAGTGCTGCTGTACGTGCGCACGGGCGACAATTATTTTTCATGGACGGAGGAAGAACCGGCCTGGATTCCGGTGCGCAACCATGCGGACATCAAGGGCGTGAAGGGCATGTATTTCCAGCTGGCGGCGGATTTGTATCCGGACGGTTCCGGTTCCGTAACGCCTTCCGTGATGCAGGTTGACCTGCATTTCAAGGAAATCGCTGCGCCGCTGCCGCCCTTCAAGGTGATTGCCGAGCCGGGCGACGGTGAAATTACCCTGTCATGGTCACATTCGCTGGACAAGCTGACGGGCGGCTATTATATTTTTTATGGAGAGCGCCCCGGCGAATACCTGGGAGCCGAAGCCCTGCAGGGCGAATCCCCGGTGGATGTGGGTGACGTGAACCGCATCACCTTTACCGGGCTCAAGAACGGCAAAATCTACTATTTTGCGGTGGCCGCATATTCCAACCTTGACCGGCGGATTACGGGTGTCAGGTCGGTGGAAGTATATGCCCGCCCCCTGAAGAAGTAGTGTGCCGGGCTGCGGTTTTTTGAAAGACTAATGCGCAGTTTCCGGGCTTATCTGATGTCCGGGACTGCCTTGTGTGTGTGCCAGTTTCAAAACAACAGAGATTTGAAACTGGGTCGGGTTGCTGTCCGGGATGGCGGGAACGCCCCGTGCGGCCGGGCAGCTCTATTCAGGCAGAGCCGTTTCCGGGGGAATGCATGTCCGGGACTGTGCTCTTGAGAGGAACCAGATGGCTGTGTTGGATGCATCGGACAAATTGACGCTGGACAGGGCAAAATCTGCCGAGCTTTCTCGTGACTATGACATGGCGGAACGCCTGTACAAGGAACTCCTGCAGAAGGATGATTCCAATATAGAACTGCTTTCTGCCCTGGGAAAGCTGTATGAAAAAGGCCGGAAATTCCCGGAAGCCCTGGCGCAGTACGAAAAAGTGCTTGCCCTTGACCCCAAGAACATGGGGGCGCTGAACAGCCTTGGCAGCATCTACCGCCAGCTGAAGCAGTACCGCAATTCTATTTCGGCACTGGAGCAGGGCATTATCGTAGACGAGAACAATTCTCAGGTTTTCTACAACCTTGGCTTTACGTACAAGGATTTGGGAAAGTACCCCGAAGCTGAACTCTGCTTCAACACCGTTATTTCACATAACCCCAACGACGTGCTTGCGTACAACCACCTTGGTTCCATCTACAGCATGCAGCAGCACTATGCAAAGGCCGTGCCGGTCTTCCAGCGGGGCCTTAAGGTCGATCCCAACCATCCGATTCTCCACATGAATCTTGCAAAGGCCTACGAGGGGCTTTCCGACCTTGACAAGGCGGGGCAGGAGTACGAGGCGGCGCTGCGTTCCAAGCCGGGCTGGCTGGATGCCATTGACAGCTATGCCGACCTGCTGCTGCAGAAGAACAATGCATCCCTTGCGCGCGACCTTGTGCAGCAGGCGGTGCGCCTGAATCCCAGCAACGTGTCGATGCACAACAAGCTGGGCAATGTGTACGTCCGGCAGAGCGCCTACCCGGATGCAGAAGACGAATACAATGCCGCGCTGGAAATTGCACCGGAGGATACCGATGCGCTTTCCGGTCTTGCAGAGGCCTACGAAGCCGACGGAAAACTCCAGAATGCACTGGAGACCATGGAAAAATACGAGCGCCTGTCTCCTGATGACATGAAGATGCTCAAGCAGTACACTTCAATCCTGCTGAGCGCGGACAAGCTGGATTCCGCCGTCCGCAAGATAAAGGAACTGTGGGCGAAGAACCCCGACGACACGCAGACGCTCAACCTGCTGGGGCAGTATTACATCTGTAACGGCGAGGAGCAGAAGGCGCAGGCATGTTTCAAGCGCCTGAACCGCCTTGCGCCGGATTACACCGAGCACTTCCGCGACGGCGCCCGCCGCTACGAGCAGACCGGGCAGCATGAGAAGGCCGAAGAAAACCTGCAGCAGTACCTGAAGACGAACCCTGACGATACCAAGGCGATTTCCCTGCTTGCGGCCAGCTATGAAAAACAGGGGCGGCTGGACGATGCCCTGACCATGTACCAGAAGCTTGCAGACACCGATGCTTCCAACCTGCGCTACCAGAGCAACGTGGCGCGCGTGCACGGTGCGATTGCGCAGCTTGCCCGCCCGGCAGAAGGGGAGCGCACGATTGACGTTGCAGACGGCGCTGCGGCAGAAGCTCCCGTGGAGGAAGCCGCCGCTGCTGGGAATGTTGTTGCCGTGACCCCGGTCATCGTGAAGAAGGCCGCTGCTCCCAGTCCCGTGGAAGAAGTGGACAATGTGGACTTCCTTGAAGACATCGCCCCTGAGCTGAACATGGAGACGCTCACGGAGGAAGAAGAAGATATTTCGCCCTTCGCCGTCATTGATGATGAAATCCGTGCCGATGCACATGTTTCTGACAGTCTTGACAACCTTGTTGCTGACGAAGACCGGATGGACGATTTCTTTGCCGAAAATCCCTTTGGTTCTGCTCCGGCTGCGAATTCCCGCCAGGCACCCTTTGAAGCGGCGCTGGAGCCGGATTTCCAGGAGGAAGACCTTGCCGGTGCGTCCGCTGCAGACGATATGCCGATAGACCTTGCCGATGCCGCGGATATGGAGCCGGAAGAAAAGCCGGAACCGCCCGCAAAGAAGCCGGAGCCGGTTAAAAAAGAAATTGAGCCGGAACCGGAAGAACTTTCCGCGCCGGATGAAGAAGACGAAGCGGTTGTTGCACTCAGCGACCTGGAAGAAGAAAATCCGCAGGCTGCAGATACCGGTGTTGAAGGGCTGGGCACGCCTGACTTCGGGCTGGAAGAAGAGCCTGAGCCGGTCGTGGAGGAAAGCCCTGCTGAAGAGATTCCCGATTTTGCCGTAGAAGAGCTTTCCGAAGCAGAGCCGGAGCCGGTCGTGGAGGAAAGCCCTGCTGAAGAGATGCCCGATTTTGCCGTAGAAGAGCTTTCCGAAGCAGAGCCTGAGCCGGTCGAGGAAGAAAGCGCCGTTGAAGAAATGCCTGCTTTTGCTGTTGAAGAAGCTGCCGAAGCGGAACCTGAAACTGTCGTAGAAGAAACGGCAGATGAAGTGCCCGATTTTACGCTTGAAGATGAAGAGCCTGCTGCCGAAGAATCTGCGGAAGACGATATGCCCGGCTTCGATGTTGAAGATCTTGTCGAGACCGGAGACCTTGTTGATGCGGAAGACCCGTCTGCGCTCGATCTGCCGGAAACGGAACCGGAAGAAGTTCCCGAAGCAGAAGAAGCTGATCCCGGTGACCTTGATACGCCTGACTTCGGGCTGGAAGAAGACGGGCTTGAACCTGCTTCCGAGGAAGCTGCGGACGAAGAGCTGCCCGGTTTTGAGTCGGAAGACCTTGCTTCCCCGGATGCCGGCGCTGACGAGGCGGATGCCATCGGCCTGAGCGACCTTGCAGATGAAGCGCTTCCTGAGGAAACGGACGCTGATGCGCCGGACTTCGGACTGGAAGAGGAGCCGGAAGCTGCCGCAGAGGAAAGTCTTCCAGAGGAAGCGGCCGAAGACGACTTTACCGGCTCGGAGAACGAGGATTTTGAAATCCCCGGCCTGACGCAGGAAGAAGAAAGCCCTGCGGAAGCTGCGGATGACGGGCACGGTGAGTTCGAGCTGCCCGACAGCATTTACGATGATGATGCGCTGCCGGAGCTTCCCCTCGACGAGCCTGATTTTGGCGCGGATGACCTTTCCGTGCCGGGCGAGCTTAAAGAGCTGCCTTCTGACGAGGATCTTGCTCCTGCCTTTGATGAAACCGACGACTTTGTGGCACCGGCACTGCCGGATGATATCGATGATTCGCTTGCACCGCTGGACGATGTTCCCGGTCCTGAGCTGGAAGATCTTGAGGATGAACCCGATGTGCTTCCGCTGGAGGAACCAAACGTGCTTCCTTCGGATGACAGCGAAGAATCTTTGCCGGAAGAAGAGATTCCGGTTGAGGTTGATGACGAGGAAGCCGCCGAAATCCTGCAGCGCGAGGATCTGCCCGAACTGGAGGAAGTTTCTCCGGAAGAGGACACCCTGGCGGTGCCGCCGCTTGCCCCCGGCATGATGGAGGACGCACGCCGCCTGCTCGCACAGATTGCAGAGGCAATCAACAACCGCGCTGCCGCCCGGCAGTACAGCCACGTTGCGAATATGTTCGTAAAGCTCCGTTCGCTGGTAGATTTCCTGCCGGACGAGAGCCGGGAAGCCTTCCTTTCCAGCCGCGAGCATGTGCTGATGGAATACCTTATTTCCCGCCTTTCAGGGAATCCGGGCCTCTTTGCTACCTCCGAAGTGCTCCGCCGGGAGCTGAACGTAGACGACGGCGCTGCGCTGCCGGATCTTGAGGGCGGAAAGCTTGCCGTGACAGTGCTGGAAGCCATGCTGCCGCTGGTCAGCAAGCTGCCGGATGACGGCATTGCCTCCGCCCTGCGGACGGAGATAGAGAAGATGATTGCCCGGCTCAGCTAGCCGGTTCTGACCTTCTTAAAAACGGAATATGCGGGAACGGGTAAGAATCTCGTTCCCGCTTTCTGTTATGAGCACGTCATTTTCCAGCCGCGTGCCGCCCAGCTCCGCATCGTACAGTCCCGGTTCCAGCGTAACGATATTTCCCGCCTGGAACAGCGTGCTTTCTTCTGTCCGCATGCTGATGAAGGGTGCTTCATGGATTTCAAGCCCGGTGCCGTGTCCCAGACTGTGGGGCATTGTCCGCCCCTTTGCCGCAAACAGTTCCTGAGCTTTCTCTGCCGCCCTGCGCACCGGCACGCCCGGTTTGTAAAGCGCAATGCATTCGTCCGCGGCCTGCTGCACAAGATCCAGCAGTTCCTCCTGCCGGGCCGAAAGCCTGCCCCTTGCAACGGTGATGGTGCAGTCGCTGGCATAGCCTTCGTAGCATACGCCGTAGTCCAGCAGCGAAATGCCGTCTGTGCCCCAGGCGCCGGCCGTGTAGCCGGGGAATGCGTGGATTGCAAAGGAGCGCGCGGGACCTGCGGCAAGGGTATCAAAGCTGGTGCGTTCGCAGCCCTGCGCGCGCAGCTCGCGTTCGATGTAGAGCGCCACGTCTGTTTCCGTGCGGAATGTTCCTGCCTGTACACCGGCGGAAATCGCTTCGGTCATTGCGTCTGTGATGGCGCAGGCTTTCCGGGTGCATGCAATTTCGTAGCTGTCCTTTACCGCCCGCAGCTGTGCAAGCTGCTCATGCACGGAATGTTCGCTGCATTCAATCTGCCAGCCGGGGAGTGCGGCGCAATATTTTTCATACTGAATGTGGGATGTTGCAGGGCTGAGTGCCAGCCGCGGCTTGGGTGCACCCGCTGCCGCAGCACCGTAGGGCTTGAGCAGTTCCTGCACTGCAACCGTGCTGCTCCGCTGGAAATTCGTGTAGGGAATGACGCTGTCTGCATGGGCGCGCGCGGCGGCAAGGTTTTCGTCCCAGGGAGTCAGCTGCGCCTTGCCGTCAGCCGTCAGTACCAGCACAGCATCGCCGGGATGCCCCGTCAGGTAGCGCACGGATACGTCGCGGTGCCCTTCGCTGTCTTCGAATACAGCTGCCGTCAGCCCGCTCTTCTGCAGGCATGCGTACAATTTTTCCCGCCGAGAGCGGTACAGTTTGTCAAAATCTGTCATAGTTTGTCAGCTCCATTTTTTTGTTGTGAATCTTCGGTTTTTAAAACCGCCTGTTTTGCCTTATTTGTGCGGTGTGTTGATACCCCGGCGTTCGTTTCCCGGGATTCAGCGGCTGCCTGCGCTCCGTTTGTGCAGCTTGTACACTGCCGTCTGCAGCAGCGGGTCTTTTGTTGCCAGCAGCAGCAGCAGCCCCGCCGCCGCAAACATAAGGGCGGTCACGCAGACGGGCAGCCCCTGCGAGATAAGCCTGCCGTGCCCCGCGAAAACCGCTTCCAGCCTGCCGTGCAGCAGCCAGACCGGCACTGCGGCAATTACGGAGAACAGCAGGATGCGCAGCGCGTAGCACAGCGACGAACGCACCACCATGCCCACGTCTATGCTGCGCTTGCGCCGCAGGAAGATAAACAGCGCTGCCATGTTGCACAGGCTTGCCACGGTAAGCGCGAGCGCAATGCCGGCGCCGCCCATCGGCCGTACGAGCGCCCATGCCAGCGTAATGTTTATGGCAAAATTGATAAGCCCTGCCGCCGTGGGACTCTTTGTGTCCTGCTGCGCGTAGAATGCAGGTGCCGTGATGCGGTTCACCGCGATGAAGAAGAGCCCGCAGATGTGGTAGGTGAACACCTGTTCCGTCATGCGGATGGACTCTTCGTTGAACCTTCCGCTTGCAAACACCAGCGTGATGATGCTTTTCTTCATGATGAGCGAATATGCCGTGATGGGAATGGCGATGAGCGCCATGATTTTTATGGAAAGCGAAAGCATGGAACTGAATGCGTCCCATTCGCGGCGCTTGGCAAAGCCCGTCAGGTCGGGAAGGATGACGGTGCCGATGGTAACGGCGCAGATGCCCAGTATCAGTTCCTGCAGGCGCAGCGAATACTGAATGCTGGAGTACACGCCTTCACCGGCGCGGGTTGCGAGCGCCGAAGAAACAATGTCGTTCAGCTGGTATGCCGCCATGCCGATGACCGTAGGGCCCACAAGCCTGAGCACCGTGCGGGTGCCCTCGTTGCCGAATGCTTTTTTCAGCGGAACAAATCCCACGCGCCAGCCGTGCTTAAGGACGAAGGGCAGCTGAAATGCCGCCTGCACGCAGCCTCCGGTGATGACGCCGATTGCCATTGCGCGTGCCGGGTTTGCCGTGTGCGGGGCAAGCAGGTAGGTTGCGGCGATTACAATGCCGTTAAAGAGTATTGGCGTAAAGCCGGACGGAGAAAAAATCTTGATGCCGTTCAGAATGCCCTGGAAGAACGCCGCGACGGATATGACCACCAGGTAGGGGAACATGATGCGCGTAAGCACAACCGCTTCGTCCAATGCTTCCGTGTACGTGGATTTGAAGAAAATGCGCAGTATGAGCGGCGTGAACACCATGCCGAGCGCAACGAAGACAGCCGTAAGGAAGCTGACCAGGGTGAACGTTGCCCGGATGAATTCCTGCGTGCGCTGTTTTCCTTCCGCGGAGGAATCTTCAAGGTAGTTCTTGAACGTTGGTATGAAGGCGACTGATATGGAATTTTCTGCAAAGAGCCGTCGGCAGAAATTCGGCACCTGGAATGCGATGCCGAATGCGTCTCCCAGCGCGGATGTGCCCAGGAATTTTGCCTTGGTCATCTCCCGTACCAGCCCCAGTATGCGCGAGCAGAGCGTAAGGAACGAGAGCGAAAGCCCTTTTGCGATTAACGTGTGCTGTTTTCCCATGCCCTACAGCATAATACCCGGCGCGCTTTGTTGCAAGAGTATTTAGGTTTTCAGCTAGATGAAAAACGTGCACAGTGCGCAGTATGTATTTTTTAAGTTGCATTACATGTTTTAAGTTTTTCAAATATTTTCGGAAATTTTTTGAATTCTATGCTGCTCTTTTATAAATTTGTGTTATAATCGTATAATGCAGCCTGCCAGAAAACATCAGTAGACCTGTTCGGAAACTTCAGTTTCCGAACAGGTCTAGTTTCCCGGACGGGACTGCTGTCCATGCGGGGCACAGCTCCGTTATTCAAAAATTTTTCCATACATGTTGGAGGCTTTGCCATGAAGGCAACAAACAAGCTGGCCGTAATTGGGACTGTCGCGTTTTTCATCATCGGTCTGGCACTGGTTTCGTTTTCATCTGTGCTTTTGTTCAGGAAAAATGCCGCAGCGCGTCTGCAGGAAATGCGCTACACAAAGATTCTTGAGATAGAAACTGGGCTTCTGCCGGAGCGAAAACTTGCCCTGCAGCTGGCTCAGTCCCCGGCAGTCGTGGACTACATGTCCCATCCTTCCGACCCCGCCGTCCGGGAACTGGCGTTCAGGGAATTTGAATCCTTTCAGGAATCTTTCAGTTCTCACCGGACTTTCTGGATTTCGGACAATGACCTCCGCTACTACTCCAATATGGAATTCGTCTACGACGTGGACAAAAGCGACCCCGGCAATGCCTGGTACCAGGCCACTATTGATGCGAACCTGCCGTTCCAGTTCTACGTTGACTATGATATCGGTCTTAAGAAAACCTTTATGTGGCTGAATGTCCTTGTTTACGACAAAAGCCGCAGGGTAACAGGCATTACCGGTACCGGCGTTGAGCTGAATGACTTTGTCTCTTCCATGTACAGGACTCTTGAAGACGGCGTTACGATGTACATGTACAATGCCGACAAGAAGGTTTCCGCTTCAACAAGCCTGGATGACCTTGAAAAGCAGCGCCTGATTACGAGCGTCATGCCGGAGCTTGCAGGCGCGCCAAACCTGTTCCCCAAAGACAGCACGCTCTTTTCGACCCTGCACGGCGAATACCTCATCGCTCCGGTCGATTCACTGCTGTGGCAGCTCGTGCTGTTCATTCCCTTTACGCCGCAGGCATTCTTCCGCAACGCGGTTGTTCCCTTCTCGGTGCTCCTTATCCTGACCGTCGTCCTCTTTGTCCTCTATGCAATGCAGAGCGTCTACAAGCCGCTGGAGGAAGTGCACGTTACGGTGAACAACGTTGTTTCTGCCGAAGCCGACCTGACGCGCCGCCTGAACACGAACATCCGCACGCCGCTCAAGTCAATCCACCATATCGTGGGCAACTTCAACCGCTTTATGGAGAAGCAGCAGAGCATGATGGGCACCATCAAGAAATCGAGCGCCAGCCTTGACGTTGTTTCTGCCAACATGAAGGAAAGCGTTTCGTCCGTGTCCGATTCCATGACGAGCATCCGCCTGAGCATCGGCAGCGTGCAGGAGCAGATTCAGAAGCAGTCTGAGGGCTTCAACGGAACTGCTTCCGTTGTCAGGGATGTTGCTTCCAGCATATCGACCGTGAACACGATGATTGATTCCCAGACCAAAAGCATCCGCGAGTCTTCTGCGGCTGTCGGGCAGCTGGTAAAGAGCATTGAGCAGATAAGCGGCTCCATGGAAAGCATGGCGGATTCCTTCGGTCAGCTTGACCAGGAAGCGCGCAGCGGCATGGCAAAGCAGCAGCGGGTGAACGAGCGCATTTCGCAGATTGAGGCGCAGTCCCAGATGCTGCAGGAAGCAAACATGGCAATTGCTTCGATTGCGGAACAGACGAACCTGCTTGCCATGAATGCGGCTATCGAGGCAGCCCACGCGGGCGAGGCGGGCAAGGGCTTTGCTGTCGTTGCCGATGAAATCCGCAAGCTTTCAGAAACGTCCTCAAACCAGTCAAAGACTATCGGCGACCAGCTGAAAAACATTCAGGACAGCATCGGCGAGATTGTCTCTGCATCGCAGGAATCAAGCACGGCGTTTTCCGGGGTGTCGGAGCGCATCCTTGAGACGGACAGCCTGGTGCAGTCGGTGCGCACGTCGCTTGAGGCTCAGAATGCAGATTCCCGGAGCGTCATAACGCTGCTTGCGGATATGGACAAGAACACCGAGGATGTGCGGCGGGCTTCGCGGAAAATGGCGGAAGGCAGCTCCCACGTTCTGGAAGAAATGAACCGGCTGCAGGAATCGGTAGGCGCCGTGCACGACAGCATGGCTGCAATGTCCGAAAATGCACAGCGCGTGATGAAGAGCGGCATGATGCTGGATACGTGCGTGGAAGAGCTGGATTCCAACGTAACGCAGCTGGGTGCCGACGTGAATCGATTTAAGACTGAATAAAGTCCTTTTTTTCTGGGGGATGCCCCTGCGCCCCGTGAAGTTAGGGGAGGGCAGATTTTTTAACGTTAAAAAATCTGCCTGCTTCCGAAGCGAGGGGCTTCCTTCCCCTAAAACCCACCCATCCCCGGCACGCTCCGGGGCTTGCAGCCCCTTGGAAACCCTGCTTTGTTTGTTTCTGGGGCTACTGCATGAAATATTGGCTCTCACCCCTAAATTTTGTCGTTTTCCGGGTTTTCTCTTGATTTTAGCTTGACTTTTTGCAGTTCCTGTACGATACTTATGTTATGGTGGATAGAAACATTACAGGGAATTCCCGTACATGCTTGACACTTTTTCTGTTATCTGTAGTTTCGCCTGTCACCGGGAAGCCTGATGCTGTCCGCCGCGAAGTCTCTGTGAATCTTGTACCAAACAGCCCCCGTGCATCCCTGTGCTTTTTTGTAGCCGGGGAGTGCCGGGGGCTTTTCTGATAGGAGGAAAATTTTCCATGAACGGCAAGAAAATGTCGCTGAGGGCAGAAGTCCTGATTGGTTCGATAGGCTCCATGCTGCTTGCTGCTGTCTTTCTGAGCGCATCCTACATCGTCCTGATGAGCCAGATTATCCGCAAGTCAACAATCAATTCCGTCAACCAGACGATGGAAACGCTGAACGGGCAGGTGTCCGGCATTTTGGGCGAGTATAACGACATGGTGGTGAACCTTTCCAACGCCGCCACCTTCCTGGAACCGCGCGAAAAGCTGCAGGACGTGGTGAACGGCATCGGAAAGGACATGCCGGACAACACCATGCTCTA
>CADCQA010000299.1 GCA_902803415.1 uncultured Spirochaetaceae bacterium
ACCGCTGGCATATATGCCGTTTCATTGCGGTTTTTGAGGTAAATTTGGAAGGAGTTTCAAAACTCGTCCGACTTTTGAAACTCCCTCTACAGAACAAAGCTGCCCGGAACGTGACATCCCCGGACAGATGAACAGCGGAACTGCTTCCAGTATAAAAGAATTCCGCAGAAAGGGCTAGCCGTCATTCCGCCATCCCGTCGATGCATTGCACACCAGTGGCGGGAACGCCGTCGTGCCATCGTTCGCCCTTGGCCACCGCCACCCACTGCGCCTTTGTGCCGCCGTAACTGATTTTTGAAAGAGATACGCAACACTCATCAGAATCCAAAGCGCCGAACAGGTACGAGCCTATTTTCTTCACGCTTGCCGGAAAGGATATGGAGGTGAGCAAGTTACACCAATAGAATGCGTTATCGCCTATTTCCTCAACACCCTCGGGAATCTCGACAGCGGTAAGCGGACAGCGGGCGAATGCAAACGAAGCAATTTTTCTGACGCCCGGGGGAAGTTCAAGCGATTTGAGTCCTGTACAACTGAACGCGCTGAAACCGATTTCTGTAACACTGTCAGGAATGACCACAGATGCAAGCTTACTCCGGTGGAATACACGCTCACCGATTTTAGTCACACCGTCTGGAATTACGACAGATGTGTCCGGGGCGTTATAACTGATCAGCACGCCGTTTTCTATGTCGAATACCGGCAGTTCAAGCACACCGTCAGCACATTCCAATGCGATACCAAAAACGCCGTGATGCCAGTCCCTGTTTTTTTTGACGGCGTTCCACTGCACCATAGTGCCACCATAACTGATTTCGGAAAGAGACCCGCAGCCCGCAAACGCGCGCCAGCCGATTTCCTTTACGCTTACGGGAATCGTTACGGATGAAAGATTCGGGCAACCGGCGAACATATCCCTGTTGATTCTCGTCACGCCATCGGGTATGACAGCCTCGTTCACCCCGTCCTTGCATTTTACCATAACGCCGGGCCCGCTTTTGTCCTCTTTCTCGATGTACTCGCGGAGACCGCCATCCCTCTTGGGATGGGAATGCCTGAGCTGGCGGCCTGCCTTTTCTTCTATGTCTGGCATGTTCTTCCTCCTCACAATTCCGCTGCGCCGTCATCGACAAGGTCGCCGTCAAGATCACCACCTCTCTCGATCCACACGTCACCGACATCGGTTTCCCCGAAGTACATCTCCTCTCCCGGAGGAATGACTTCCCCGCACTCGATGAGCCGCAGTGCGACGGACAGCATCTTTTCCTGGCAGTCCTTCACGTAGTCCTTCTTGACTTCGCCGAGCGCCTGTATGTCCTTTGCGAGTTCCCTGGCAGCGCGCTCCGACATGTTGTTGAGCACCTTCTCCCTGACGGCCTCCGCATTTCTGGGCATGAGGGCGATGGTCAGACACTGGCAGTCAACTTCCCGCAGGATTTTCTGGATGCCCCGGTCATCGATTCCCGAAAGCCCGCTGAATCGGAACGTTCCGCCTGCGGGTATGTCGCCGACCGCCTCGTCCAGCACGATGCCGACATCCTCCATGTCGCAGGGAATCTCCTGCCCCTGGATTCCGCCGGCACGCTGGAGAAGTCCATATTTTTTCTCGGCGGAATCTCCGTCATCGTTTACCATCATCGCAGCTGTCTCTTCTTCGGTACCGGAATCGGCGGGGATGTCATCCTCACGCGTCTTGTCCAGATGTTCCAGATACTCATTGCAAAGTTCCGGCCCCATCATCGCGGCGAGCAGGTTGCGGGTGAATAACCAGGGGTTGCCGCCCCGCTGGATGGCAAGGATGCCCTCCGCCCCTATCATAAGGGGAAGCACGGCGGGGTCGTCCTCGGCGATCGAAGCGATGTAGTACTTTGCGAAGGCCCCAAGATGTTCCTGGTCTATACCGTCAATCATCATCACTGTCAGCTGCCTGAAAAGGAATTTCTCCGTGTCGCCGCAGCATGACGGACAGAAGTCATCGTCGTCCACACCTTCTTCGAGCGCGAGGATTCCTTCATTGCGGGCTTTCCGGCACAGGTCAAGCACAAAATCAGCGACGGCAAAAAGATGGTCTTTGCAGCCCTGAACTCCGAACGCAGCCTTGGGCAGTTTGTCAAAAAGATTCATATCGCATCCTCCTTATTGTACGTCCTTATAAGCTCCTCCCTTTCGGAATGAGCGTAGATGTGTCCTGAGCTTGCAAGCTCGTGTGCGGCCGACAGGATTTTCGCCTGTTCTCGTTCCACCAAGTATGAATTTACCCCACTGTACCTGCTGGTCTCGCGCATAGTTTTATGCAAGCGTTGATGCAGGTTCCTGGCAGCCCTGCACGGCATATTCAAGAGCACCCTTTCGCGGACGCCCCGCGCGCTTTCGGGCAGAAGGGCATATTTGACCGCGGTTTGGAATCCAAAGTCGAGCTCGGGAGTGTCAAGGGAAAGCCGTGCAAGAAGGATCTGCATCTCCCGGTCGCTGAGCTTGGCGAGCTCCGCAAAGCCGGGGACAGTCTCCTTTCCCTCGCATTCATCGGATTCGGTTTCGGAAAGGAATCGTGCGGTCTGCAGGCGGCGGGCTTTCGCAAGCCGGGCACGGCGTTCCTGCCTCAGCCCTTCCAGCTTGGGAAATCTTTCCCGGATGCGTCTCTGGCAGTTATCGCTGTAGCCGTAAGTGCCGAAATCCTTCAAGTATTCCTCGCAGAACGGATGCCCCATCATAGCTCCCAGATGACAGGCCATGTGCGAATAACATTCATGGCCGTAGCCTTCGAATTTGTCCAGGATTGGGATGGAGCAGATGGCCTCCGCCCCCATCATGAGGGGGAAGGTAAGCTTCCCGGCCGCCTCAAGCGCGAAGAGGTAGTAGCAGGCAACGTCATCCAGCCTTTCCTTGTTCTCGCCGTATATGAGCTGCCCGATGAGCAGGGAGAAGAACTCCCGCTCCGGTTCGGTGAAGATGTCCTCTTCTTCGGCAAGGCGCAGCATGTCCCCGTCCAGGAATTCCTCAAGCGGCAGGGGGCAGAAAAACCTGCGGCTTTCATACCGCCTGTCTTTGGCGGTCACGATTCCCGGACGGCGGGACTCATCGCACAAGTAAAGCAGAAAATCTGCCAGCGCAAAAATATGTTCCTTGTCCCCCTGTCCGCTGGCGCTGACGGTCTTGAGCCGCCTCTTGAACAGCATCATAGAACCCTCCCTCAGTCAATCACCCAGCCTGCCGCAATCATTTCTTCCACGTTCGCGAAAGTCGCGATAACTTCATCGGAGGCAACGGGGAAGCACAGCTCCATGCTTTTTTCCTCGTCCACCGCGTAGATGAAAACCTTGCCGTCGAGTGATGCCCCGAATATGCCGAAGCTGCCATCCCAGCTTTTGAGCGCAGCTCCGCTCCCTGCGTTTTTACGCGTCAAATCCTTGATTTTGTCGCTCCATCCATTCATAGTATCTCCTCCTGTGTCAGTGCAGTTCCCGCACAACGCCGCCTTTCAATCCCCAATGGATTCTGCTGCTGCCAGGTGTCATGGCAAGAATCTCGAATTCGCGCTGCTTGGGAAAAAAGCCGTCGTTCCACCATTCGGGCAGCTCGCTGCGGAGTTCCGCCCTGAACAAACCGGATCGTATCGTGCCGTTCCCGTCATGCGTGAACTCCGGCTGTGCATTGCCCCGGCCGGGAAGCGAATCGCTGAACTTCATTGCAAGCCGCGAAGCAAGCAGATTCATCAGCTTCCGGTCGCTCTCTTTGCCAAAGTCCTTCATTCTGACCGTCAGATTCCAAACCTGTAGCATATAAAGCCTCCTTATAACCCAAAACAGCGTTTTTCTCTTCATTGCAGTTCAAGTACACCGCCGGTACAACAGTAGTCATATAAATGGCCGCCGCCAAAATGATCAGTAAATTTGCAAAAAAAATGCACT
>CADCQA010000300.1 GCA_902803415.1 uncultured Spirochaetaceae bacterium
CAATCCTGCCACGATTATGACCGACCCTGTCATGGCCGATGCCACGTATATCGAACCGCTGAATGTTGAGCGTCTTTCCCAGATTATAGAAAAGGAACGCCCGGATGCACTGCTTCCGAACCTTGGCGGGCAGACCGGCCTGAACATGGCAATGGAACTGAACAAATCCGGTGTTCTTGACAAATACGGCGTCCGGGTCATCGGCGTGAACCTTGATGCAATTGAGCGCGGTGAAGACCGTGAAATTTTCAAGGAGACGATGAAGGGACTCGGTATTGATACTCCCCGGTCGGGCATCTGCCATACCATCGAGGGCGCAGAAAAGATTGCTGCGGAAATCGGCTTCCCGCTCGTCGTGCGCCCGGCATACACCATGGGCGGCCAGGGCGGCGGCTTCTGCTACAACGTGGAAGAGCTGCGCACCATCGTTGCAAACGGCCTTGACCTTTCAATGACGCACCAGTGCCTGATAGAAGAAAGCATCCTGGGTTGGGAAGAGCTTGAGGTTGAAGTTGTGCGGGATGCCAAGAACCAGATGATTGCCATCTGCTTCATTGAAAACATTGATGCCGTCGGCGTGCACACGGGAGACTCGTTCTGTTCTGCGCCCTTCCTTACCATAGATAAGGCACTTGAGGAAAAATTGAAGACGATGGCGTTCAAGATTGTTGAATCAATCGGCGTCATCGGCGGAACAAACGTCCAGTTTGCCCATAACCCCAAGACGGGCCGCGTTGTGATTATCGAAATCAACCCGCGTACTTCGCGCTCTTCTGCACTGGCAAGCAAGGCCACCGGCTTCCCGATTGCGCTGATTTCTGCAAAGCTTGCAAGCGGCCTGACGCTTGATGAAATTCCCTACTGGCGCGACGGCACATTGGAAAAATACACGCCGGGCGGTGCGCCTGACGGTGACTATATTGTCCTGAAATTCGCGCGCTGGGCATTCGAGAAATTCCGCGGCGTAGAAGATTCCCTCGGTACGTCGATGAAGGCTGTGGGCGAAGTCATGTCCATCGGCAAGACGTTCAAGGAAACATTCCAGAAGGCTATCCGCGGGCTTGAGAACGGACGCAGCGGCCTTGGTTTTGCAAAAGATTTTAACCGCAAGTCTGCCGCTGAACTGTGCGAAATGCTCCGGACGGCAAGCAGCGAACGCTACTTCCAGCTGTACGAGGCAATCCGCAAGGGCGTGGCGCTTGAAAAGCTTGAAGAGATTACGCATGTCAAAATGTACTTCCTGCAGCAGATGAAAGAGCTGGTGGATCTTGAAGAGGAGATGCTGAAGAATCCCGGCCGCGTTCCTGCCGATGAACTGCTGGTGCGCGCAAAGAAGGACGGCTTCAGCGACAAGTACCTGAGCAAGATTCTGAAGGTGAGCGAGAAGGCAATCCGCGACAGGCGCAAGGCACTCGGAGTCCGTGAATCCTGGCTTGCCGTTCCGGTAAGCGGCGTGGAAAATGCAAGCTACTATTACTCAACCTACAACACGGACGGCGTAGATGATGTATACCGGAAAGTTCCGGTTTTCGAGACCGACAAATACATGCTCCGCCAGCTTGACGGCGACAAAGACGCTGCGGCCCTGCTCAAAGTTTATTCCGATGCAAAGTCAGTTCCGCTGTTCAACAGTGACAACTGCCACGGCGACGACTTCCACTACGACACTGCAGAAAAGATGAAGAAGGCGATTGACTTCTGGAAGATGAGCTACGCCGAAAAATATTTTGTGCGCTGGAGCGTGATTGACAAAAAGAGCGGAGAAGCTGTCGGTACAATCGAGCTGTTCCACCGTGAAGCAAAAGATGCGTTTACCAATGCCGGCCTGCTCCGCCTTGACCTGCGCAGCGACTTTGAAAACGCTGATGCCATTGAAGCCATCCTCGGTGCAATCATTCCGAATACCTTCACTCTCTTTGACTGCGACAAGATTGTGACCAAAGGCTTCCCTGCATCTGCCGGACGCCTTGACGCTCTTAAGAAACTTGGTTTTGAAAAGAGCGGCGAAAAACTTATCGGCGAGGACGGCACCGCGTATGGTGACTACTGGGTCAAAACACTCAGGAAGAAGATAATGATTCTGGGCGGCGGCCCGAACAGAATCGGTCAGGGCATTGAGTTTGACTACTGCTGCTGTCATGCAGCTATGCAGCTCAAGGAAATGGGCTATGAGACAATCATCGTAAACTGTAACCCGGAAACGGTTTCTACTGACTATGATACTTCTGACAAACTTTACTTTGAGCCGGTCACCACCGAGGATGTTCTTCAGATTTACGAGAAGGAAAAGCCATTCGGAGTTATCGTTCAGTTCGG
>CADCQA010000301.1 GCA_902803415.1 uncultured Spirochaetaceae bacterium
AAAAATGCAAGACCAGATAGATCGAATATGTTTTATAAAAAAAGCCGCCCCATCACAGGACGGCTTTTTTGTCCACTATTAGAACAGATTCAATTACTGAACAGACTGAGCTGCGTTAGAGTTTGAATCCTCGTTCAGAGAAGCAGAGAAGGTATCCTCAGTTGCTCTCTTAGCCTCTTCCATATAGCGGTTAACCTGCTTGTTGCCGAAGCGAGACATCTCGATAGCCTTGCGGTCAGCTTCCTTCTTGGTCACGATACCCCAGAGGTCTTCCTCGTCGATGTCGCGGTCAGAGGTCAGGATAGCCATATCATAGATGATCTTCACATCCTTGAAGTAACCAACATAGTCAGAACCGATGTCGTTTGCATCGCGGGTGATCTGGAAACCACCGAACTTTGCATAGGGAAGTCCGCGCGGATAGATCGGATACACACGGATTTCGCGAGCACGAACTTCAGAAACGTAGTTCGGGTTGTTCCACACGAGGGTCTTCCATCCGTCGAACTGCAGGTTGCCCATGCAATAGCGGCGCTCAACTTCGTCGTTGTCGCGGAGGAGGACATAAAGCTTGTGCGGGTAGTTCTCGCCCATGGTCGTCACAGCAATAGACTTGATGGTGCCGACATTGCGGATAAGACCATAGCCATCCTCATAGAGGTATTTGCCGGGTTCAGACGGAGCCTGGCGGACACCGTTTGCATCAGCTTCTGAATACAGCTCATAGCCCTGGATTTCATACGGCGGAAGGATTTTTGCGCTAGCATTGTTTGCCCAAGTCGGGAACACGATGCGGACACCAAGAACCTCTTTTCCAGCGAACGGAACCTGTGCACTCTGCTTCACCGGTGCAGCCTTAGTCTGTGAAAGTGCAAGAGCCTGCACTGAACGTGCTGAAGAATTCAGCTCAACTTCCCATTCTCCGAGAGAGAGAGAAGTCTTCATCAGAGATTTCTGCTCCCCGGTGAAAGTTGCGCCTGCAGCTACAGAATAGTCCTGAACTGTTCTGCTGTTCTTTGTAGGCTTGCCATCCTCACCAGGCAGGATGTCAGCTGAAAGCTGAGTGAAATCAATGAGAGTTGATTCCTTAGCGAATGCCAGACTACCAGCCAAGACAGCAGCAGCCATTAAAACAAAAGTCCTCTTCATTCGAAACTCCTTTCTATACTTTTGATGTAGCCTTGATACCTTATAGTATCTATTAAGAAACCTTTTTTGTCAACTTCTTTTACTGAAATTTAATGATTTTTTCATTAAGCCCCAGCGCCGGACAGCGGCATAAAAGCTTCCTCAAAGACACTTTTTCCATCAATGAAAACATCAACCGTATGTATATTTGTGAAATTCTTCACAATATTCACTTTCAACACATCGAGCGCATCACGGATGCTTTTTACCTCGGAATTCACCACGAGCGCATCACGGCTGAGCCCTATGTATGCAACTCCTCCGCGCACAAAACAGAACTCGCACCTTGTGCCGGAAGAAAATACCTTCTTATACCGGTTCGTCATCGGACCGAGCAGCAGCTCGTCCACAAACAGAGCCACGTCACCCTGCACCGGTTTCTCCGGGAGGTAGCGGACTTCTGTGCAGAGCACGCCGGTATCATACGAAGGAAAATAAAAGACTGTGCGTCTGCCGCTCCCCTTTCCCAGGAAGAAGAACACGGACAGAGCAAGCGAAACGGCAACTACCGCAAGGCACACGAAGGCAGGAGCCTTCTTTTCTGGTGCAGAATTCATCTTGTACTCGTAAATCCTCTTGTGCGTTCAAAATGCGTGATGAACGCCTGCAAACCATTATATATCCCAAGCGACATCTTTTTCAAGTAGCCGTCATCCACCAGAAGTTCAGCCTCTTTCTCATTGGAAATAAACCCGGTTTCAATGAGAATGGACGGCATCATTGCATTGCGGACAACAGCAAAGTTTTCAGCCTTCAGGCCGCGCGCCTTGCTCAGTTTGCCCACCTGCGTGTTTATGCCGTTCTGGATGAAATTCGCCAGCAGAATTGATTCCGTGGTGTATTCCTCCTCCACAAGGCTGTTGATGATATTACCGAGTGTTTTATCCTCCATTTCATCGGCGTTCGTCACCTGACGCCGGTATTCAGGCGTGAGGTACCATACCTCGTAGCCGGAAGCATTCTTGTCAAAGCTTGAATTCACGTGGATGGAGAGGTAAAGTATCGCCTCGTCATCCTTCAGCTTGACGCCGTTCGCTATTTCTGTGCGCTGCTGGAGCGACACAAATGTATCATCCTTGCGCGTCATGATGATTTTCTTGCCGGGATAGGCAACCCGGAGTGCATCGTAGAGGCGCAGGCCGATTTTCAGTGTGATGTCCTTCTCCATAACGGAGACTTTCTTGCCGTTCACGGTAACGGGAGACGGAGAAATGGCGCCGGGGTCTTTGCCGCCGTGGCCCGGATCAATCACAATGGCACCGATACCGTAGGAAGCAGAAGCCGCAGGGATATCCATAGCTTCCGCATCACCGGAAGACTCCGGCGGCAGTTCCTGCTGAAAGAATTCCTGTGCTTCGTTAAAGAAAGAGACAGATGCCACAAGCCCGCCGTCTTTCAGGTAAGGAGCCTTTTCCGTCACAATGGTGCGGAAATCCTTCATGATAAAAGAGGCTCCGGACTGAAACGATATCTGGTGCCCGTTCTTTTCAAGAATGCCGGAAAGCGACAGGGGATCCCAGTACAGTGTCATGCCGGAGGCCCGTGCTTTTTCCGGAAGATTCACTTCCTGTGAGGAAAGCGCAGCGGCATGCAGAGAAACAAGGAATGTCAGCAGGCTGCACAGGAGCCACCGTCTTTTAAACATTTTTCAGCTTTCCTTCTTTTTTTTTGAGAAATGCAGCAGCTGATTCTTTTCAGCCGATGCACAGTCGTTTACATAGAGGATGCCCTGAAGGCCGCCCCTTGCGAGCGCGCGCCAGAATTTCCGTCCTTCCAGCTGCGGATGCTCGGGACACAGCCGGTCAAACAGCCGCAAGGTGTCCTGCAGCGTCCGATGGTTGTAGTCCTCTATAGTATCGGCAAAATTCTTGACTTTTTCAGACAGAAGCGAAGAGGTTTTTTCGTTCCGCGGCACAGTGGGCTGCGAACGGGCAAGCGCATCAAAGGCTTCCTTCTGCTCCGGCGTAAACTGGTATGCATCCGGCGGAAAATGCTCTTCCGCGCGCTTTTCCCGGCGGGCAAGGAAGGCATCGGTATGCCGGTTGTCCGGCTCCAGGCGGAGTACTATGCGGGAAACCGCACGTTCCGCCGCAGCCACGGCAAGCTCCCGGCTCTGTGAAGCCGTAATGCAGTTCCCGCACTTCTCCACGTTGTTGCGGGGAAAGTCAACGTCGCTGCCATTTCCGGTACGGACAAAAACATCCCGGATAAAGGGACAGCCGGAAGAATTATCAATGTTATACACTCCGGCAACCTTGCCGGGAATGGAAACCCATGCACGTTCAGCGCTTGCAGACGGGCACGGAACTTCGAACAGCGAGAACGGAGCGTCGCTGATGGGCAGCGGGTTCCGGCACTGCAGCAGCTCCTCCGGAATCCGGCCCAAGGCAATAAGCAGCGCCTGCTTGGTCAGGTTCAGGCCGGAAGCATAGGGATATGTCCAGCCGGACATGTAGCCGCCGGAAAGCCGGGCTGCAATCTCACCGATCATGGGGCCGTTCGCCGTGTATTTGATGTCCGCCTTTGCCGCACCGCAGCTCAGGCCGAGCGCCTTTACACCCTGCGCAAAAGTCCGGATAAGCTCGAATTTCCGCTGCTCCGGAATGGCAGCAGGCATTGTGTGCCCGGTCTCTATGAAATACGGCGGATAGTAGATGTGACGGTCGGCAAAGCCGGTTATGGTAAGCGTGCCGCCGTACACCAGTGCATCTATGGAATACTCCTGACCGTCCATGAAATCTTCAAGGATGGCTGTTCCGCTGCGGGAATAGCGGACGGCATCTTCCACGGCAGAAAGGAATTCCTTTCCGCTGCGGACAAGGCGGCATCCGCGGGCACCCATGTTGTCAACAGGCTTCACGACTTTTGGGAAGGAAATTGTCTGCAGGACGCCGGGATCTATGTAGGAAGCAATCTGCCTGCGGGAAATACGGGAGAATTCCGGGGAACTGACGCCGTGCTCCTTGAAGCAGCCGCGCATACGCACTTTATCGCTTGCATTAAGCGCCGCCTCAAAGGAATGTGCCGGAAGTCCGCATTTTTCTGCCACATAGCTCACGGAAGCAGAAAAATCGGTGCCTGCGGTGAACACGGCGGCAAGCCTGCTGCCGAGCGACAGCGCCAGATCAGCAAGTTTCTCCCTGTCTTTCAGGTCAACCGGCTCAAAACGGTCGGCAAAGTCTGCGCACACTGCGGAAGGATTTGCATCCACCACGAGTGTTTTGTAGCCAAGCTCTTTTGCCGCCTCCATGGCAGGGCGCTGCATGAGCCCGGCCCCCAGAATCAGAACATATTTGTCAGTCATAGTATGCCGCCTTACAGTTTTTTACAATATACTTCAAAGGTGTCGCCGAGCTTCATAACCCGGCTTGCCGTACGCAGTACCCGGTACTGGACGGACTTGGCCGACCAGTCTTTCTGCCGCGCACAGGGGAAGCGCTCCGGATGGATGCCTGTTGACACAATACGCTGCACCTCAAAGCCGTATTTTTTCAGGATAGAGGCCGTCCGGGAAGGTTCCCACAGCGTATAGTGGTCAGAAGGACTCTGCGCAAAGAAGGTGTCTGTGTTGTAGCGGGCGCTCACGCCGGACGCAGAAGGCGTACTGAACGCAAATATGCCGCCCTTCTTGAGCAGCCCCGCCACGGCCGAAAGCACTTCATCAAGGTTCTGGAAATGTTCTATAACATACCACATGGTGACGGCATCGAATTTATCTATGCCGAACTCTGAGGTTACATCCGCATGGGGGAAGGCGGCACAGACCGCGGGGAAATGCAGCGTTTCCTGCACGTAGCGGACTGCATCCGCAGAAATGTCCGTGCCGAAGACCTGCCAGCCGGAATCATTTGCAGCGTCCAGGAAGGGACCGAGCGCACAGCCGATGTCTAGCACGGTCGGCGTTACCGGGGAATGCACGCGGCGGTACAGGTAATCAATGATGCTGGTACGGCGCACGCATTCAGCCTTTATGGAGTCAAAGTCATCTTCGTAGGTTTTGCCGTACTGCTTCTTGTAATCATCGTAGAAATAATCGTGGTTATACACGGTCTGCTCTGATTCCAGCGTCCATGCCATGTAAAGCATGCCGCAGGAATGGCAGCGCCGGAAGGTATGCTCCGCCGTCCGCGCGACAACAGGATCTTTTCCGGCAGCAGGCTGGCGGCAGACGGGGCACAAAATCTTTTTGCCCCGGGAAAGCGCCACGGTAAAGTCTGCAAGGGAACGCTGGCGGGGAACGCCGTCTTCCATGCTGCGGTACAGTTTTTCCGGGGCGGAAAGCAGTTTCCTGCACACCTTGGCGGAAATTTCGCCGCTGCCGATGCAGGCAAATCCGTACATCCGGGCAAGCTGCTCGTGCAGGGGCGTTGTCCCCAGCAGGATGACCGCGCAGCCGGCGGCGGCGGCCTCAAATGCGGTAAAGCCGTAATGGCTGACCACAAGGTCGTATTCATACAGCTTGTCGCGGAGACCGGGGATGGGCGCACAGACCTTCACCCGGCTGCGGGCATCCTCAGGGATTTTTTCTGCAAGCTCCTGCACTCCGTCGGGGCTGCTGGCGACGGCAGTCACCTCCAGTCCGCAGGAAGCAAGCGCCTCTGCTGCCGGAACCGTAAGTCCGGCAGGATCTTCGCCGCCGAGTACCACCAGCGCAGTGGCAGGGGCCTTGCTCCTGTCCGCGCTACGGGTATGGCTGCCAAGCTCAATAAAGCCCGGCTCAGTAAGATTGGTCCGGCGGTTTGCCGACACCGACGGAATGATATCCAGCAGGTAGTCCGCATAATCAGTGGAGGAAGCGCCCTCATCAAGTGCAATGACCGGGCACAGTTCCGACAGTTTTTTGGCAAAGGCAGCATCCGTCACGAACAAATCCGTAACGGCGGCACAATACTGGGAAGCATGGGAAATATCGCGGACAAGCTGATAGGGCTGCAGTCCCTGTTCCTGCGCTTCTGCAACAAGGGCGTCGCACTGCGGCAGGTCTGCGTCCACAGGAATCAGAATGTCTCCGCCGGTCTTGAGCGCAAGATCCAGGCAGCGGCGCAGATGCCCCGTTCCCCTGCCCTTGCGCACGCTCGGAACAAAAAGCACGGGATGGCAGACATCATTGCGGGAAAGTCCATCAAGAATCTGCTGCACCGTGTACGGCGCCATAACCGGGGAATCCCCGGACACTGCACGCACAAGCGCCTGAGCCCGCCGGTAGTCGCCGTGCTCGTCAATCGTCGTTCGAAGCTCCGGATGATAGAATTTCCGCGGGGCACGGATAAAGAGGCAGTTGAAATTCTCCTTGTGATTGTAGAGTGCAGGTCCCACGTGTTCGTGGTCATAGGGCTGCTCTGTCTGAGCCGCCGCAAGGAGCAGCGAATGGGCATCGAAGATTTCCACCCCGGAACCATGCGGCAGTCCCTGCCACGTGATGTAATCAACCTGAGCAGCAGAACTGCGGTCTTTGTATTCTTCCAGCAGGTCCTGTGCCGCCTCATAAAAGAGGAAGGGATTGTCGGCAGTGGCGCGGATAACAACATCCGCTTTTGAAATTTCTATAACCTTGCAGAAACGATCAAGTACGTCTTCCTTTGAACCGGCAAAGAATTCATAGCCGCAGGCACGGGCAATACCCTCCAGCTCAGCAGCGCTGTCCGTATCAACGGCAAGGTAACGGCTGTCGGCAGGGACTTTCTTCATGGAATCAAGCACCCACTCAAGAACCGTCCTGCCGCCCAGGGGAAGCAGCGCCTTCCGGGGAAGCCGTGTTGACGAAAGGCGGCACTGCACCACAAGGACAGTCCGTTTTTTCTTCCGGTCAAATAAATTCATAAGCCTCATTTCTCATCTCCCGTGCCGTCCCAGTGCTCTGTCAGGGAAACGGCGTCTGTCTTAAAGCGGTATTTGTTCAGGCCAGTCCAATGGCGGGCAGACCTGAAGAGCCGGAAAGCCTCATTCAGCCCGCAGGAACTCCGGGCCTTGAACGAAAAGAACGATGCGCGGGGGATTTCCCCGTGGTCATTTCTGAAAACCGGCAGCAGGTTTTTCAGGTAAAAGCGCAGGTAGGAAATATCCGTCGTCCGGTCCTCCTGGGGACTTTCGCCCGCATAGGTCAGCGCAAAGCCCGAAGCCAGGGAAACCTGCTCGCCCCACAGCCACGCACGGAAAAAGAGATCAAGTTTCTGCCAGTACGGGGCCTTTACCGTGTAATCAAAGCCGCCCAGGCGGATGAATTTTTCGCGGTCATAGAAAGCTGCAAGATCTGCCGGATAGAGCGTAGCTGCCTTGTCTGCAATGGCAAGCGAAGATTCTACATTGAACTCAGACTTGTCCACACTCGGCGTAAAGCGCACCGGAAGATTCTGGCCGTCGGCAGTCATAAGCCGCGGACACACACAGAACTGTCCCGCAGCGGCAAGCTTTGCAGCAACGGCGGCCGTAAAAGAAAAATCGTCGATGCACAGATCATCGTACAGAACAAGCACGTAGCGGCTTTCCGTCTCTGCCATGCCAAGGTTCACCATGTCACCAAGCGTCACGTCCTCCGGCACAACAACGAATTTCACTTCCGGGAATTCCTGGGAAAGCTGTTCTGTATTGTAG
>CADCQA010000302.1 GCA_902803415.1 uncultured Spirochaetaceae bacterium
CTGTGGGTGTTCGCAAGTGCCAGCAGCACGTGCGTATCATCCGGTGCGCCTTCATGGCTCTTGATAAAGGAACCGAGCGCTTCCGCAAAGTTCTTCTTTGTATACTGGATAAAGCCGATGCGGTAGCGCACAGACGGCGTATCATTCTTGCTTTCCACGGACTTGATGTAGCTGCCCAGCGCAACATCCATCTTGCCGGAGATAAAGTAATCTATGTCGCCCATGTCCGCATAGAGCTTACCGATATCCTCGGTCGGCTCAAAGCCGCTGGATTCATGTTCCTTCTCAAAGAGATCGATGCCCACGCCGTAGGTCTGTTCCGCAAGCATGTACTCGCGCTCGGCAGAATATTCTTCGCCCAGCAGACGGTAGGTGTCGATGTAGCGGTAAGTGTTGTGGCGGCTGCGGTAGCGCATGCCCTTGAAGGTTTCGATGGCAGCCTTAAAGTACGACTTTGCCTTGGTACCGCTGTTCGTCTTGACAAAATAGCGGCCCATGTTGTACAGGGCAACAGGATTGCCCGGCGCACCCTTCACGGCATCTTCAAGCATGTTGCGCACATCCTCGATGTTCTTGCGGAGGTTCTCCTCGGAAGGACGGAGGTTGCCGTAGCGCTTGTCCAGCAGGTAGCCGGACAGTTCTACCATATCATCGCTTTCCAGCGCCTTCTTCTTGTCGGGGTAGAACATCTGCTTGTACTGCAGCACCTGCAGCAGGTTATCGGTACGGATGAAGTAGCGCATCTGCCGTGCCATGTACTTGTCAAGCTGCTTTGACTTGGGGTACAGGCTTACCAGCAGGTCGTACTGCTCCTTTGCCAGCGGATACTTGGAAACATCCTTGTCGGTTGCCCAGTCAAGGTACAAATCACCCAGCTTCAGGATACCGTCCGGATCATTGATATGATAATCAAGGACTTCTCGCTTTAGGATGCGTTCAGCTTCCTCGTAGTTGTAGAGGTCGTTCGCTTCCATGTCCGCCCAGGTCAGACCGGCAGACTTTTCGTGGTTAAACTGCTTGAGTATGCGGCTGTACATGGCGCGCGCGCGGTCATACTGCTTATGCTCGCGGTAGGAGTCGGCATACTTATAGAACCATTTCTTTACCGTGCGATACGTCAGTGCCTTGTTGAAATTGTCCTCGGACTGCGGATACTGCTGCTCCTGGATAAGGGCATAGCCCTGCTTGTAGAGGCGGCTCGCGCGCAGCGGGTAAACGATAAAATTCTTTGTCAGCACAAAGATGCAGAAGAGCAGGGCCGCTGCAACCGTGGACAGTATGGCAAACGGAATAATCCTGTTCTTGAGCTGGTACTCAACGGTTTTCTTGTACGCCGCATATTCTTCCGCAGAACGGCGCTCAAAGTCGCGCGGAACCTGCAGGCTTACATCAAGCTTCTTTTCAAGTTCTGCGGCAACCTGGCGGGCAGGAGCCTTGCGGAGCACCTTCTCCAGAACTTCAAACACGGCATCGTCGGTAAACTCATTCTTTGCGACGAAATCTTCGAGAGCTATACGGACGTTGAGCGGATAATGCTCAAGGTTTTCAAGGAAGCGCTTGTACTCTGCATCCGTAAAGGTATTCTTGGGCTTGTCGGCATTCGCATCAATGGTTTCGCCGGGCGCAGCGCCGGGCATGGCAGCAACGGGCTCTTTCTTGTTGAGGTTTGCAGTAACAGTGTCAGAGAAGCCGGGGATGGCAAAATCGTCTTCGCCTTCAGTGGAAGTAATGGTACCCAGCTCAAAGCCGGAATCCCCGCCGGAGAAATCAACGCCGTCCATGCCGCTCGTGTCAAACTGCTCCACGGCTTCGGAGGCAGCACCGGCATCGCCATCGGTACCGGCATCAGGCTCCGTACCGCCGAAATCCATGGCACTGGCATCCGGCATATCACCGGCAGCCATTTTGTCTGCGGCAGCATCGTCTGCACCATTGCCCGCCGCGGCGGCACCATCATCGGTGCCGGAACTGTCGAGCATCGTATCGATATCAAGGCCTTCCAGCCCCGTAGCTTCAGGTGCAGCGGCGTCAGCAGCACCGGGTTCCCCGGCGGCATCGCCAGCATCGTTTCCGGCAAGAGCGTCAATGTCAAAGTCACCCAGCCCAAGGTCATCGGAAGCAACGCTGCCGCTATCATCGGCTGCGGGTGCATCACCGCTGTCCACAATGGTTTCGTCAGCGGCGGGCATAGCGCCATCACCACCATCGGCAGCCGGGGTATCCAGCACATCGTCTATATTGAAATCTTCCAGTCCCGTGCCTTCGGTTCCGGCAGCTGCGTCGCTGCTACTATCAGCACCGTCAGCGCCAGCATCGTTCCCGGCGGCAACAGCGTCAATGTCAAAGCTGCCAAGTCCCAGATCATCGCCCATTGCAGGCATATCGCCTTCGTCAGCAACGGTTTCGTCACCGGCGGCGGGCACATCGCCATCGCCACCCGGGGCAGCAGCTACATCGTCAATATTGAAATCGTCCAGACCCATGCCTTCGAGAGCAGCGGCACCGGGGGCTTCACTGCCAGCGTCGTCTGTACCTTCCCCGCCGGCGGGTTCTGCAGCAGCGGCATCAATATCAAAGCTGTCCAGCCCAAGGTCTTCGCTTGCGGCGGAACCAGGGGCAGCAGCTTCTTCTGACGGCAGCGCAGAAGGATCAGGAGTCTCATTGAATTCCGGCGGCATGTCATCGTTCAGGTCTATGCCGCTTTCCGTGCCCTTAAAATCCATTTCCGCGGCATCCATGTCAAATGCAGGAGCCGGATTGTCCTGTGCCGGGGCGGCGGCAAGGCTGTCCAGTTTCTTTTCGAATTCTTCTTTATGAGTATCAGCGGGAGGCTCAGGTTCTGCAGCAGGAATGCCGCCTTCATCTGGTCCCAGCAGGGAACGGACATCAAAGTCATCGTCCAGCGGAACATCAGGAACTTCTTCCTGTGCCTGTGCAGCCTTACCGGCCTTTACGGCGGCAGGAACATAGCGTTCTTCCTGTGCCGGGGCTTCTTCTTCCTCTGTTGCCGGAGTAGAACCAATCTGGAGCAGCGATTCAAGGTCAAGATCTTCTATAGGAGTCGGTTCCGGCTCAGGAGCGGGTTCAGGTTCAGCAGGTTCCTCAAAATCGCTCAGGTCAAGGTCAGACAGGTCCATGCCCTGATTTGCGCTGAGCAGGTCGGAAACATCAGGCATTTTTTCTGCCACAGGAGCAGCAGGAGCCTTTGCCTTAGCAGCAGATTCCCCGGTAATGTCGGAGAAATCATGGGCAGCACTCTCCCGTTCGGCGGCAGCGGCATCAGCCTGAGCGATGTCAGCCTCCGAAAGCTGGGGCAGCCCCTCCAGGAATTCTGCGGAATCGTCAGCGACAGTAATGTCCTTGGGAATGGGTACCCGGACAGGCTTCTCGCTGCGGGCGGAACGAATCTTTACTTCGTCGCCTACATTCAATATATCTGTGTTAAACTGCTTCAGCTGATTTAATCCTGGCATAACCTATGTATTATACTCCGCAAATATCTAGTATTTCAAGTAATCTATCGGAATAAATGGAAGATGAAATAAGAGTTTTCTTACAAAGCCCCTGCCCCGCTGCATTTTCCCTTGCATGGAGGGGGAAAATAGTGCTAAACTTATAGATATGGAATCCGATATACAATATATGGATAAGAAGTTCATTCTTACGCTTATATTCCTCGTGAGCGTCCTTGTGATGCCGTTCGCAGCCACGGCGCAGGCCGTCCTGAGCGACGAAGAGCTTGACTATGCAGAAATGGTGACAAAAATCACCAAAGTCAGGGCTCCGTACATCCAGGGCGACTACCTGATATTCACCGCGAAAAAGGATTCCCGTTTTGTAGGCGTTGCATTCGACTTTGAGAATTTCCATACCATTCATGCCTATAAAATCCACAACCTCAAGAACAATGAAAATGAAGTCATTGATTCAATTTTCTTCTATATACTTAAGATTCCCAAGCGCGTAACAAAGATTGCATACCGCATGGTGGTGGACGGGCTGTGGACCGTTGACCCGGAGAATGAAATCCAGGAATACGACATGAACACCGGTCTGGTGCTTTCTGCGGTGGATGTTACCCGTAAAATCAAGCCTGCCACGGAAGTCCTTGAAAAAGGCCTTGTGCGCTTTGTGTACCAGGGGCGCTCCGGACAGCAGGTGCGTCTGGGCGGCAGTTTTACCAACTGGGACAGCTGGATTTACGAAATGCGTGAAGTTTCCCCCGGATTGTATCAGTTTGAGCTGCCGCTGCCGCCGGGAACCTACCAGTATGCATTCTATACCGGCGTAACCCCCATCGTTGACAAGGCAAACCCTGACCACTGCTATACGGCGGACGGCAAAGAAGCTTCCGTACTGGTGGTAAAAGAATGAGCCAGTGCAAAAGTCGGTTACTTTTGCACTGGCTTGCAAGAATCTCAGCGGTGCTACGCACCACTTGCGATTCTTGAGGTGAATTTTGACAGCATAAAAAAGCGCTCCCGGCCTAAATCATTTACGGCGGGAGCGCATTTTTTATGGTACGCTGGCCCTGCATGCAGCCAGCGCTTTTTTATACTAGAACTTAAATCCTTTTGGCAGATTGAAGCCCTTGGGCAGGTTGGCTGCAAGCTGGGACATATCCATTCCGCCGCCGCCCATGCCCGGCATGCCGCCCAGCTGCTGCATGAGCTTCGCCTGCATGCCGCGGTTGCGCGTAAGCTTTTTCATCGTAAGCTTTGTCTTTTCAAACTGCTTGAGAAGCTTGTTCACTTCCTGCACGGATGTGCCGCTGCCCTTTGCAATGCGCTTGCGGCGGCTCGGCCCGATAATCAGGTGATTCATGCGCTCCTTCATGGTCATGCTCTGGATGATTGCTTCCTGATGCTTCAGCCCGGCCTTGTCTATCTGGTCTTCGCTCACCTGCCCGGCAAGCCCCGGCATCATGTCCAGAATCTGCTGCACGCTGCCCATCTTCTTGACGGACTGCAGTTGCTCCAGCATGTCCTGCAGCGTAAACTCGTTGCGCATCATCTTCTGCTGCATCTTGAGCGCCTGTTCCTGGTCAACGGTCTCCTGCGCCTTCTCGACGAGAGAGACAACGTCGCCCATGCCCAATATGCGGCTTGCAATGCGGTCCGGGTGGAACTGCTCAAAGTCTTCAGTCTTTTCGCCCGTACCGATAAAGAGGATGGGCTTACCGGTAATGGTGCGGAGGGAAAGCGCGGCACCACCGCGAGCATCGGAGTCAAACTTGGTAAGAATGACGCCGGTCAGCCCCAGCCGCTCATCAAAGCTCTTGGCAATGTCAACGGCATTCTGGCCGGTCATGGCATCTGCAACGAGCACCGTTTCCACCGGGTTCATCGCTTTCTTTACATCAACCAGCTCCTGCATCATGCCATCGTCAATCTGAAGGCGGCCGGCAGTATCAACAATCACGGTGTCAAGGCCGTTCTTCTTTGCATAATCAAGGCCGCCGCGGGCAACCTTTACAGCGTCAGACGCACCCGGTTCCTTGTAGACCGGCACCCCGATTTTTTCGCCGAGCACGGAAAGCTGCTCCACGGCAGCAGGGCGTACAAGGTCGCAGGCAACCAGCAGCGGGCGGCGGCCGTCTTTTTTAAGGCGGGCAGCAAGCTTGTGGGCGGCGGTGGTTTTACCGGCACCCTGCAGACCCAGCAGCAGGATAACGGACTGTGCATCCGGCCCCTTGAGCGCAAGGTCGGTCTTGGTGTCGCCCAGCATGGCGGCAATCTTGTCATAGATGATTTTGACAAACTGCTGGCCGGGGTCAACGGCTTTCAGGACTTTTTCGCCCTTTGCTTCTTCCACCGTGGAATTCACAAAGCGGCGGACAACGCGCAGGTTTACGTCCGCCTCAAGCAGCGCCATCTTAATCTGCTCGACGGTTTCTTCTATATTCTTCTCTGTAATCGTGGACTTTCCGCTCAGCGTGCGGACAATGCCGCTGAACGTGCCGCTTATTTTTTCAAGCATCAGTCTTGCTCCTTCTGGTTTCCGGTTGCCCGGTTAAATTTTAGAAAATAAATCTATTTTCAGAAAAGTCTCTTTGCTGCGGTCTGGCGACACAAGGTCATCAAGGCAGACTTCCGGTGAAACTTCCTTGTTCAGCACGCGGTAGAGCGCATCGCAGAGCGGCAGCTTCAGGTTCTTCTGGACCGCAATCTGGTGCACGTACTTGCAGGCAATGGCGCCCTCGGGCAGGTAGCCCACCTTGCCCACGTTCGCGATAAGGTCATCGATGCCGCTGAAGCGGTCCAGCATGTCGGTCTTGATGATGTCCTGCCCAAAGCGGCGGTTCCGCCCGTACTTGGACTTGCAGGTAACGTCCAGATCCCCCACCCCGCTGATGGACGTAAAGGTTTCTGCGTAGGTTGCACCCATGGCAAAACCGATTTTCTGGATTTCGTTCAGGCCGGCAGCCATGAGCAGGCTTTCCGTGTTGTCGCCAAAGACATCATGCGTTTCGGAAAGGGCATCAAGCGCGCCGTACACCACGGCAATCACATTCTTAACGGCGGCACAAATCTGCACGCCCACGGTGTCAAAGGAAGCATAGGCCAGAATGCCCGGCACCCGCAGCAGGTTACGCACGGCAATGGCATTGCGGTGGTGCTGGCTTGCTGCAATCAGCCCGGTAATTTTGCCGGAAACCACTTCTTCTGCGTGGGAAGGTCCCGCCACATAGACGGTGGCATCCTTGTAGCTTTGCGGCAGGGCGCGCTCCATGGTTTCCAGCACAAAATGGGGGCCGTCATCCGCCGGGACAAAGCCCTTGGTCAGCGCGGCAACGATGGTACTGCCGTCGGCAATGCCCGGCACCGTGCAGAATTTGCCGATGGTAGAAGCAAGATAGAGCGAAGGGCTGGCAAGTATCAGGAATTCCTTGCCGGAAGCTACCGCCTGAATGTCTCCGCTGGCCGTAAAACCGTCCGCCAGCGTATAGCCGGGAAGGTAGCGCTTGTTTTCGTGGGAAGTGTTTATTGACTCCACAACGTCCGGCTCCATTGCCCACACCTGAACGTCATGCCCGCCACGCGCCAGCGCGGAACCAAGGGCCGTTCCCCACGCACCCGCTCCGATGACGCCTACTGTATGTTTATCCATATAAAAATCCTCTGTTCAGTCCCAGCTTCCTGCGCATGCACGCAGCAGTTTTCAGATGCTTCAAAAGTACTTTTAGGATGACTTTTGAAACAGACTCTTCCTTCTATAATAGCATGTTAGCGGTAAATACTCAATGCAAAAAAGAAGGGGTTGTCCGGGAAGAACCTGCGTTGCATGTTCTTTCTGGACAACCCCTTCGGGCAACGGCATGCGCAGCCCGGCACCGGGCGGCAGCCTTTACCGGCTTCAGTTTAGAACCATTTAGAGGCCTGGTCTTCCCAGTCGATGATTTCCTCGGGCTTGAAGAAGAGATCAACCTCACGCCTGGCACTTTCCTCGCAGTCACTTGCATGGATAATATTGTGCTGCGTATGGGAGCAGAAGTCTCCGCGGATGGTGCCGGGATGGGCTTCTGCCGGGCTGGTTGAACCAGTCAGCTTGCGGACCAGCGTGATGCAGTCGTCGCCCTGCCACACCATTGCAACCACCGGACCGCTGGTGATGTAGTCCACGAGCGGGTCATAGAACGGCTTGCCTTTGTGCTCAGCATAGTGCTTGGCGGCAAGCTCCGGAGTAATCTGCATCAGCTTGAGACCCACCAGCTTGAGTCCCTTCTTCTCCAGACGGCTGATGACTTCTCCCACGAGCCTGCGGTTCAGGACGCCAGGCTTCAACATTGCAAAACATCTTGTACTCATACTAAGGTTAAAATAGCAAAAAA
>CADCQA010000303.1 GCA_902803415.1 uncultured Spirochaetaceae bacterium
AAAAGCAGGGTTTCCAAGGGGCGCAGCCCCGACAACGCCGAGGCGTTGTCTTGACCGTGCCGGTGAAGGGCGGGGTTTTAGGGGAGGCAGATTTTTTAACGTTAAAAAATCTGCGCTTCGGAAGTAGGCAGATTTTTTAACGTTAAAAAATCTGCCCTCCCCTAACTTCACGCTATTGCAGGAAATACGTTTTCATGGTGCCTTTGCCTTTGACTTCCAGCTCCACGCCTTCGCTGAAGGTGAATTTGCCGCAGGCCTGGCGGTAGGTGTCCTCGGTAACGTGCACGCACATCGGCTGGCCCGTGCTTTCCATGCGGCTGGCAACGTTTACGGTGTCGCCCCAGATGTCGTAGATGAATTTGGATTTTCCGATGACGCCCGCCACCAGATCGCCCGTGTTCACCCCAATGCGGATATGCACCTGCACCGGCGATTCCTCGTTGAAGGCCTTAACGTCCTCCAGCAGCCCCAGCGCAAAATTTATCATCTTGACGGCGCCGCCGTTGTCTGCCTGTTCCGTCAGCCCTGCCGCCGCCATGTAGGCATCGCCGATGGTTTTGATTTTCTCTATACCTTCAAGCTTTGCCCGCTCGTCGAATTTGGAAACCATCTTGTTCAGCATCGTGACCACTTCTTCCGCCGTCATGCCGCCGCTTATCTTGGTAAAGCCCACGATGTCGGTAAACAGCACGGTAACGTTGGGGAACTTCTGAGCGATGGTGCGCTCCGGGTGCTCGGTGAGTTCCTTTGCAACCTCCAGCGGAAGAATGTTCAGCAGCAGGCTTTCGGACTTTTCCTTCTCAAGCTTCAGCTCGTGCGTGCGAACTTCAACTTCGTCCTCCAGCATCGTCTGGTAGCGCTTCATCGAGCGGATCTTGCTGAAGACGAGCAGCGCCGAAAGGCCGACAATCAGCAGGCTGATGAGCAGCCTGAACCACACCAGCTGCCAGAGGTACGGTTCCTTTACGACGACGACGGGATTCCCCAGCAGCCCCTGTACGCCGTCGCTGTTCTGCACCATCAGGGAGAACTGGTAGCTTCCCGGCAGCAGGTTCGTGTAGGAAACTTCGCGCATTGCCGACCAGTCGGAATACTCCTGCTCGAAGCCGCCCAGCCGGTAGCAGAAGCGCATGCTGTCTGACGAAATGAAACTCAGGCCGGTGAACTTTATGCTCAGGCGCTTTGCTGACGGCGGCAGCACGATGGTTTCGCCGTGGTAGTCGCTGGTAACATTGTCAATGGTATAGGACTGCACTTCAATTTTGGGGGCAAGCAGGTTCTTGCCCGACTTCAGCGGGTCGTAGATTGCAAAGCCGTCGGTCAGCGTGAACCAGATGCGCCCCTGCGAATCCCGCGCGGAAAGCGACGTTGAGGTAACGCCGCTCGTTATCAGGCCGTCGGACGACCCGTAGTACCTGACCGATACTTTTTCCCGCTTGCCTTCCACCACGTCCTGCAGCTCGGAAAGCGGGGCAGAGAAAATGCCGCGGTTCGACGTCATCCACACCGTCTGCGAATAATCGCATATCATCTGGAACACGCTGTCCGTGCCCAGTCCCGTCCGCGAATTAAAGTTGACAAAGGAATCGGTTTCTTCCACATAACAGGAAAGTCCCGTGCCCGTTCCAATCCAGATGCTGCCGTCGTTCTCCAGAATCTTGAAGATGACGTTTCCGGAAAGCCCGTTTTCCGTGGAGTAGTGCCGCACGATTTTTTCGTCCTGCAGCACGTAGACGCCGCCGCCGTTGGTGCCCACCCAAACCTGCTGCTGCCTGTCCTCGAAAATCCACATCACGTAATGGTTTACAAAGCCGTCCGCCCTGGTAAGGGTTGAAATGTGGCCGTCTTCGTGGTGCACGATGTTCAGCCCGGTGGGAGTGCCCACGTAGTAGTCCCCGGCGCTGGTCTTTATGGCAATGCGGCCCTTGGAGCCAGAAAGCCCGTCCTTCTCCGTCCAGACGGTAAAGGCATCCATGCTGCCCGCCGCAACCCGTACCTGCGGCTTGTCGGAATAGGAAGAGACGAGCAGCTCGCCGTCTGCGGTCAGCCCCACGTGGCGCACGCGCATGCCCTTAAAGAAGCGGGTGACTGCATTTTCCAGAAAGCGGTTGTCCTTGTAGCAGTACACGCCGCCGTC
>CADCQA010000304.1 GCA_902803415.1 uncultured Spirochaetaceae bacterium
AAGGCCTTTGCCGAAAGCGTCTGCGTTGTTTCGCTGCTGTGGCTGAGCCCCGTGATGATCCAGCGCCTGTTCTTGAATGTGAGCGTAAGGATGTCTTCGTAGCTGGTAACGGTCAGCCCGTCTTCGCCTTCCTGGTAGACAAGGCAGTACGAAGTCTGGAGTGACTTTGCGCTGCCCTCGGAAACGGGCGTTCCGCCGTCCTCCGCGATTGCCTTGGGGCGGCTCCGTTTTTCCGGCCCCTGGAAGTACAGCTCGCCCTTGGCATTCCCCGCCATGAACTGCGTAAGGCCGAACATGCGGTACTGGGGATTGGCGCTGTTAAGCCATTCCGCGGGCGAAAGCGTGCGCAGCTGCGCGTTGTAGGTGGCCTGCGTCTTTGCCGTTACATAGAAGGTTCCTACCATGTCCACGATGTTCCCCGTCTGCTTGCCTGACGAACAGGCACCGGCGGCGGACACATCCATGGTGTTCAGCGCGCTGTAGAACATTTCGGCGGTCTGCACTGCACTCAGTCCCTTGGAGGTGGGCTTGCCCATGTTCCCGCTGATAAAGAGCGCCGTGCAGAAGATGAGCAGCACCGTAACCGCCGCGATGACTGCAACCGTGGTGCGGTTGTGGCGGAAGAAGCGCTTGCGGTCAAGCTGCTTTGCAAAGCGCGCGCGCCAGCGTTCCGTTTCCGCCTCGAATGCTTCCTGCGAAACCGTTGCCTTGTGGATGACCGGCGACAGGTTTCCGTCCGGCGGGAGCGAGCCGTCTTCGTTCAGCCCCAGCTCGCGGTACAGTTCCCTGAGCGGAAAATGCAGCCCCGCCCGCCGCGCTTGTTCTGCGGACTGTGCGCCGGGCCGCGAGCCTTCCGTGATTGCTGATGCTGCCGTTATGCGCGGCGCACTCCTGCCGCCTGCCGCCCTGCGCAGTGCGTTGTCGATTCCGGCGGCAAGTTTTTCGTCCAGTGCCCATACCCTGCGTGCTGCAGGAATGTAGTTTCCGTCGTACAGGTCTTCTTCACGCTCGTCTTCGTTTTTTGCGGGGAAGGGAAATTCACCCGCCAGCAGACGGTATGCAACTGCCGCCTGAATAAAGCTGAGTGCGGCATCGCCCTTGAGCGCGCGGTTTACATACATGCCCTGGTTCTTGCTGAAAGTTTCGCCGCCCGCACAGAGCAGCGCCGTTTCCAGCAGCCCGGACGGAAGGAAAATAATGCTGTCAAAGTCCTGCGCAATGAAAATGCCGCCGCCGCCGGAGGGCGGAATGTATGCGCCCTGTTCAAGTGCACATTCTATGGCCGCGCACACCGCTGCCCCTGCAAAGGATGCATGTGCCTTGTTTCCGGATTCCAGCAGCGCGTGGAGCGTGCAGCCGGTAAAGCCCTTGCCTTCCAGCAGCACGGTACCGCCCGCCCTGATTGCTGCGGCGGACTGCCCCTCTTCCTGTTCCGGGGCAGCAAAGACCGTGCCCGTGAACGACCACGGTGCGAACGTCCAGCTCCCGGCTTTCCTGCGGGCAAGGCAGCCTTTTTCGTTCATGTGCTGCACGAGCCGGGACTTTGTAAAGGCGCTCTGCGTCATTGATGTATTAAGATAGAGGTTTCCCTCCTGCGAAAAAACAAGCTGAGTGTCCATGTACCCCATTCTACTGTTTTGGGGCGGCGGTGTACAGTGGCGCATTGGTAACTGAACCCCGGCAGGGAACCAGCATAAAATGCGCGGAAGTGCATTTTTATTCCGTTACCTTGACCGTGATCCGCTCACCTTTGTCGGAGGAAAGCGTCGCAACACCTGCGCCCTCGGCGGTAGCCGTATTCTTCTTGACGGAAACCACGGCGGGGTTTGTGCTCAGCCACGTGCCCTTGCCAAGCTTTGTGCTTTCGCCTTCTTCCAGCACAAGGTCGTAGGCGCTGTCGTCCTCAACTTCGGTGATGATGGTGCAGACAAGGCGGATGCCCACATCTTCCGCAACGTTGCTGATAAGGTCTGCCGTCATTGTGGGTGCGCCCTGCACCTCAAAGCGGTGTGCCTCTTCGCCTTCGAACGCATCGTTCTGGAAAGAACCGCCAAGGATGGGGCGCTGCACCACGCCGTCAGCGTCGCCGGGATCCCAGCACCATTCGCTTGCGTTGCCGCTCATGTCGTACAGTCCCTGTTCGTTCGAAGCCTTTGTCGTTGCAACGTCATGCACACGGCCGCCGCTGTTGTTCATGCTCCATGCGACTACGGTAACGGTGTTGTTGCCGCTGTACTGGTAGCCGCAGTGCAGGTAGCCTCCGTCCGCTGCGAACCGCCATTCCTCCACAGTGGGCAGGCGGAAGCCGTCGGCGGCAAAGTCGCAGCTGACGGACTGCCAGGAGCTGTCCGGGCTGCCCCATTCGTCCGGGTTGGTGCTGCCGTTGAGCGTGTAGCAGGGCGTCCTGCCCGCCATCATGCTGAGCCGGTTGCAGAACACCAGCGCATCGTAGAAGGGCACCCCGATGACGGGACGATTCTGTCCCCTGTTCTTCTGGGGTTTTGAGGGGTTCGTGCCCGTCACAAATGTCCAGAGCCACTGGGGCACTTCCGTGTCCATTATCTGGAACGGCGCGATGTCTGTCTTTCTGTCCGACATCTCCACAAAATGGTTTTCCAGCACATTCCTTACCTGTGCCGTCATCTTCTTCTGCTGCGCGGAACACAACGCCCCTGCGCAGCACAGCATTGCGGCAAGCACCGCCGCCTTCA
>CADCQA010000305.1 GCA_902803415.1 uncultured Spirochaetaceae bacterium
GCGATGCCGACATGGTGATATGCGGGATAAAGGATTATCCGTTTCCTTCTGGGCCGGTGCCGCGCAGTTACCGTCTGGAGCAGCTGAAGCAGCTGCATCCGGTGCAGTTCAATTCTTCCAGCAACAAGCTTTTCCGCCGCAGCATCCTGCAGGAACACGCTGACCTGCGTTTTTTTGAAGCATCCCGCTATTTTGAAGATGTAAATTTTGTCTTAAAGTTTTTACATTTTTCTACCAATGTATGCGTAGTGCCGGCATGCATGTATAACTATTGCCGGAATGAAGATTCTGCAACAAGTTCCACAACATTCCAGCTGGATCCTGCGTACCGGAAAGTCCTGAGTATCATCAGTACGTTTGCCGATGCACAGGACTTTCTGCACGTGCACGGGGCTTCCGCTGCCATGATGCGCTTTTTCCGCGCGGAACTGGACAGATGTGCGGTAAACTACATTCTTTTGGGAAACATACAGAACTGTCTGCTCTTTGGGGAGGAAGTCAGCCCGGCGGACGTAAGGCGCTGCTGCTCCCAGATTAAAGAAAAGCTGCAGGTCTTCCGCCACGTGAGCATAAAATCGCGGTGCATTGCGTCCCTGCGTTTTTTGCTTGTGCTTGCATGCAGGAACAACAGCCTGTTCCTGCGCCGGATGCGCCGCCGTTACGGGCTTGCGTCCGGGGAGTGACGGCATGCCGCTTGTGTCCATCGCCCTGACCACGTACAACGGCGAAAAATACCTGCGCGAGCAGCTGGATTCTATCTTCCGCCAGACGGTGCGCGATTTTGAGCTGCTGATATGCGACGACTGCTCTTCGGACGGCACGTGGCAGATTGTGCAGGAGTATTCTCAGCGTTTTCCTGCCATAAAGGCGGTGCGGAATCCCCGGAATGTCGGCTTTAAGCAGAATTTTGCGAATGCTGTTTCCCTGTGTTCCGGTGACTATGTTGCCTTTGCCGATCAGGACGATGTATGGACTGAACAGCATCTGGAGCTGCTGCTCAGCATAATCGGCGGAAAAGACCTGGCCTGTGCGGATGCGGAGCTGGTGGATGAGCAGCTCCGGCCGCTGCATGTGCGGATGCACGAGGTCTGCCACATTTCTGCGCCGTTTTCTGATACAAGGAGCCTTCAGTATTTTCTGTTCTGCGGGCATAATTTTGTGCAGGGCACGGCAATGCTGGTGCGGCGTTCCTTCCTGCTGCAGCATGTCCCGATCCCCGATCTTGCGGAATTCCATGATTATTGGTTTGCGCTGAACGCTGCGCTGGGGCAGGGTATTGCATATTCATTTGAGCCGGTGCTGTTGTACCGGCAGCACGGCGGCAATGTAACGGAGATGAATACAACGTCGCTGCTGCGCCGCACGGTGACTGCGCTCCGCCTTAAAAAAGAGCACCGGGAAAACCGGCAGCGGCAGATTGCCCTGCTGGAGCAGCTGCAGGCATCGCTCCCTGCTGCGGATTCGGCACCTGTGCTGCAGGATTGCCTTTCTTTCCTTACAGCGTGGCAGGCACGGCGCTTTCCGTATTACGTGTGTTTTTTCTTTACGCATTACAAGCTGATGCACGGAACTGATTCCTGGGCGGGGCTGCTGCCGGAATTCGTGTACCTGCTTTTTTTCTGACTGGCGGAGACTGCATGGCATCCAATCCGATGAAAATCAGCGTTATTGTTCCCGTCTATAACACCGTTGCATCTTATCTGGAACAGTGCGTAGAGAGCGTTCTGTCCCAGACGCTGCCGCCGGCGGAACTGCTTTTGCTTGATGACTGCAGCTCGAATGAACAGACGCTTGCCCTGCTTGCCCGCTACGCGCAGCAGGATAGCACTCCGGTGCGCATCCGGGTGCTCAGAAACGGGCAGAACGGCGGCATTTCCGCGTCCCGGAACCGGGGCATACGGGAGGCTTCCGGGGACTGGATTATTTTTCTGGACCATGACGATTACTGGCAGCCTTCGTACCTGGAAGAGCTGGCCGCCTGTGCCGCCGGCTCCGAAGCGGTGGACATGGTTGTGAGCGGCTATACGGTGGTTTCGCAGGACGGCGCTCCCCTGTACACGTATCCGGCAGCCGATGAGCGCGAGGATTCCCGCTATTTTCCTTTCGGTTCCTCTGCGCCGTGGAACCGGCTGATCCGCAGGCAGAAGCTGCTGGACAACGGCATTGCCTTTCCCGGCGGCTGCCTTGCCGAGGATCTGGTATTCAACATGCGCTGCAGCCTCGCGTTTTCCGGCATCCGGCCGCTCAGGACATTTGCGTACTGCAACCGGGCAAATGATGCTTCAACATCGCGGGGCAGTTCCTTTTCCCGGATGCCGTTCGGGAAGATGCCCTTTGCCGACCTTGAGTCTATCTGTGCCCGGGCAGCTTCCGGCTTTGCGGACAGGGACGTTCTGTACGGCACAGTACTGAATCTGCTGGTTCTGCTCAGCTGCGTGTTCTGCCGGAACAGCTCCCGTCAGGACCGGAAACAGGCCGCTGCTGCAGCTGCGTCAATCGGCAGGCGCTTTATCCGCCGCCCGCTGAAGCTTACACTGGAATACCTGCGGAACGTGCAGACGGAAACATCCCTCTGCGTGCTTGATGTGCTTTTTGCCCTTGCGCTGCAGGTACGGCTGGCATACCCGTACTGCCTTTGTATGTCCCGCCTGATAGCACTCTTAAAAAAATAGGCTGTCTTAAAACACTCACGGAATCACGATATATGCTTTCAATTTCAATAGTAACCCCGACCTTCAACTCAATGCGTACTCTGGACGTGTACATGCAGGCGATCCTTGCCCAGGACTATCCGCATGACAGGATTGAGATTATCTTTGCTGACGGCGGTTCTACAGACGGCACGCTGGAGGCCATTCAGTCCTATGCCGGCTCATCGGATATTGCAATCAGCGTGTTCCCGAACCCCCTGCGTACGGGGGAAGCGGGAAAAGCCGTGGGCGTCAAGAAAGCGCGCAATGATACTATCTGCCTGCTTGACAGCGACAATATCATTCCCGACGAAGGCTGGCTCTCCCGCATGATGGAGCCTTTTGGCGAAGCTGCCGTCATTGCCAGCGAGCCGATAGAATATACCTGGCGGCGGCAGGATTCGGTGATAAACCGGTATTGCGCGCTCATCGGCATGAATGACCCGCTGTGCATGTTTACCGGCAATTATGACCGGCGCTGCCTGGTTACAGGAAAATGGACGGAAGTCCTTCGCGAGGAAGAAGACCGGGGCGGCTACCTTTCCATCAAGTTCGACCCGAAAATGATTCCCACCATCGGTGCAAACGGCTTTTTTATCCGCACCGGCGTACTTATGGAGCATTTTTCCGGGGACTACCTCTTTGACATTGATGTTCTGTGGGAACTCTTGCAGCAGAATCCGGAGCTTCGCGTGGCAAAGGTGAAGACCGGCATTGTTCACCTGTTCTGCCCGGATGTAAAAACATTCTGCCGCAAACAGAACCGCCGTATCATGGATTTTTTATATTTCAGTGCGGAGAAGGGGCGCAAGTACCCCTGGAGCAAAGTCGGTAAAGGTAAAATCATTGTTTTTGCCCTGTGCTGCGTGACTATTGTCCCGCTTGTGCTGCAGGCACTCATCGGCTGGTGCCGCAGGCATGATGCTGCCGCATGGGCCTTTCACCTGCTTGCCTGCTGGATAACGCTCTGGATTTATGGCTGGGGCACCATACGGGGGCTGTTTGTCAAGAAGGCGGCCGACCGCAGCTCCTGGAAGCAGTAATTTGCCTTGAAGCTACGCTGGCGCTTTCAAAGCCGGCTCGAACAACTGAACTTTTCGAGGTTCCCTCATATATGTCCGCAGCAGGTTTGTTCATGCTGCAGGTTGGAGCATTACGATGAAAATGGATGTCATGGAAGCAATTTTTGCCCGGCACAGTTACCGCGGAAAGTATCTGTCTGATCCGGTGCCGGAGGATGATTTGCGTACAATCATGCAGGCGGGGCTTGCCGCTCCTTCCGGCTGCAACAAGCAGACGACCAGCCTGATTGCGGTCAATGACCCCGCTGTGCTCCGCAGGCTGCATGAAGTCATCGATCCGCCTGTGGGGGAAACAGCCCCTGCCGTCATCTGCGTATTGACCCGCCGGGTGCCGGCCTACCGTGACCGCTGCTTTGCCGTGCAGGATTATGCTGCGGCAATAGAAAACATGCTGCTTGCCATCCTTGCCCTGGGCTACCAGAGCTGCTGGTACGAAGGGCACATTACGGATGAGGACAGAATCGGTGCCAGAATGGCAGAGATACTCGGTGTGCCCGCTGACTACGAGCTGGTCTGCTTCCTTCCGGTCGGTAAGGCTGTATCAGCGCCGTCCGCCCCGCAGAAGAAAGCCTTTGATGAACGGGCATGGTTCAATTCCTTTGGCCTGCAGGAAGCGGCAGGCCGGAAGTAGCGGTCTTTTGCAGCGCGTTCAGGAGCAGATTATGACCATAGAGATTGGAATGCCGGTCTACCGGCCTTCCGGCAGGCTTGAAGCCGTTTTGACGGCGCTTGCCCTGCAGACCTACAAGAATTTTTACATAAGCATGTACAATGACACAAAGCCGGAGGAAACGGAAGAACTCCGGAAGGATGCCGAAATTGTGCAGCGCATACGCGAAAAATACGGGCTGAACATACGGCTTGTGCAGAATCCCTGCAATTTCGGGTACATGAAAAACATGCACCAGATATTTGACAAGGCAAGCGGCGACATACTCTTCCTGCTGGCTGATGATGATATTGTAAGCAGGGACTGCATGCAGCTGGTAAAGGAAGCCTTTGACGACCCGGAAACCGGCTGTGTTTCCCGCCCGTACTACTGGTTCCTCGATGATTTCCGGAAGGCTGTCCGCTTTGAAGGCAGCTCTGCCCCGGATTACAGGATCCGGAAGATTGATTTCATGCATTCGCCGCTGGAAGACGTGGGACTCTGCATGTCTGCCACCGGACAGCTTTCCGGCCTTGCCTTCCGCCGCTCATACCTGAAGGGCATGCCCTTCGTTGAGGACATGTTCACGGCGCATGTCTATCCCTTCCTGTATATTTTTAAGGATCATCCCTGCGCCTATATGCCGTACCCCACCATTGCCGTCGGGGGCAGTACCAGCCAGTGCCAGAATGACATCTATACGCCCAGCCCGCTGGAGCAGTGGGTTTCCATGTACCGGAACATGGATGCTTCCCCTGACTACCAGGCGCGGCAGAAGGAACTTGTCGCTCATTTCTTCACGAATGACTTCATGGGGCTGGCGCAGATAAAGAATTACGGCACGTACAAGGAGCTGCTGCGGGAAATCTGCAATTTTGTGCGCTTCCGGAAACTGAACCTGATTTCCCTGAAATTCTATTTTTTTGCACTTGGCAGCCTGCTGTGTCCCCGTTTCCTGCTGAAGAAGCTTGTTGCGTTCTACAAGGACAGGATTCTTGCACGGAAGCTTGCCGGAAAGGATATCCGCTATGATGCATTCCCCTTTGATGAAGTTGCACCGTTCTGGACGTTCCCGCAGCAGAATGAGCGTATCCGCTGACGCCGGCACGGATTGCCCCGCAAGGAAGTACCTATGACTGACTGTGTGAATATCGCCTATGCCTGCGCCGACAATTACGCCCCCGTTCTGGGGGTTTCCCTGTATTCCCTCTGCAAGAATAATGCCGGCACGAATCTGCATGTCTATGTGCTGGATTATGAGATTTCGGATGAAAACAAAGAACGCCTGCGCCGTACCGTGCAGGCCTATGGCAAGGAAATTGATTTTGTGCCGCTCAAAGAGACGCTCAGCTTCCTTTCCCGCCATGTCGGTTCCTATGGTTCTGACGGGCTGGAAGGCTTTATCTGCTATGCGTACTGTTTTATCGCCGAACTGCTGCCCGAAATCCGGCGCATGCTGTACCTGGACTGCGATACGCTTGTTACCGGAGACATTTCCGGGGCATACAATTTTGCGCTGGACAAGGACCGTTTCATCGGCGAATGCCCGGATGCCGTCCGCTGCGAATACAAGAAGGTGATAGGGCTTTCCCCGGATGCCGTCTACTACAGCTCCGGCTGCATCCTGCTGGATTTGGACGGGTGGCGCAGCCACGGGGCTTCGGATATATTGCTGCGGGAAATAAAGTCGGGGCGGCAGTTCCCCCTCTGCGACCAGGATCTGATGGTGACAAGCCTGTACGAGCATATCCAGCCCATGCCCGTCAAATACAACTATCTTTCCCAGTATTTTCTGTATTCCGGGAAGGATGCCGCCTTTGTGCTGGGACTGGACTATTTTGCCCGGCACGCACAGGAATTCGACGGGGGCAGCGGGGCCGCTGTGCTCTACCACTTTTGCGGGAATACCTTTATCCGCCCGTGGTTCCGCAA
>CADCQA010000306.1 GCA_902803415.1 uncultured Spirochaetaceae bacterium
ACCGATTTTTCGGATACCGCGCGTCTGGAGGAGCTTGCTGCCTCGTACTTCAATTCGCTGAAGTCCTCCGTAGTGCCGAGTGCGCATATTTTTGCCCTGTACCGTGCCCTCTGCACGCTGAACCACAACAAGGCCGTCGATGAGATATGGAACGGCATCTGCTCCCTGTTTACGGCAGAAAAACTGTACAAGTCCGGCGGTGCACGCATTGCGCGCCGGATGCATTCCCTGCTGGCGCGGCTGCGGCAGGGCGGTGCGCTTATGCATGTAATTGCCACGCCGGACGGTGCTGCCGCCGTACGCCGCTGCCTGCCGTCTTTCATCAGGGAAGCAGAAATCCATGCGCCGCTCCCGGCAGCGGTGCAGCCGGACAGTGCATTCTATGCCCTTACAAAGCTGCCGTTCAAGGGGCGCGGTTCCGGCGAACTTTTTGTGATACCGGGAAGCATCGGCTTTGCTGCCTGTGCCATGCCCGCCGCCCCCTTCGGCACGCAGGAATGCGTTGCGGACAGCGTGTATGCCCATTACCTGACGCACAGCCTGCTGTGGAAGGAGATTCGGACTGCAGGTGGTGCCTACGGGGTGTACCTGTCGCCGAACAGCAGCTCCAACTGCATGCGCTTCCTGACCTACCGCGACCCCAGGCCGGGGGATTCCCTTGCCGCATTGCCGGTACTCCTGGAGTCGGCAGCCGGGGAATCTTTTGCGCCGGAAGAAGTTGTGCAGGCCGTCACCGGCTCCTATTCCGATGAAGTGTACCCGGTTACGCCGTCTGCAAAGGGCAGGCGGGAATTCCTGTGGGCACTCTGCGGCATGGACGCCGCCATGTACCGCCGCCGCCTGCGCCAGCTGCTTTCCATCCGCAGTGCTGATTTGCAGAAGGCCGCCGCGCGCTGTGCACAGAATGCCGGGGAATGCGGCAGCAAGATCATATTCTGCGGAAAATCGCTGCTTTCCCCGGAAATACAGGAGATGACTGGTAAAACTATTACTTTGCCGTTATAATAAAAGCTGAAGAAAGGAGATGGAGTTTCAAAAGTCGGATGAGTTTTGAAACTCCTTCCAAATTTGCCTCAAAAACCGCAATGCAATGAGGTTTTTGGGAGCCAGTTTCAAAAGTAACAGACTTTTGAAACTGGCGCAGGATATTTGTATGGATGATAAGAATTTAGAAAAACTGGTGAAAATGATCCGGCAGCTTGTCTCTGACGTGCAGGGTGCTCCCTATCCGGGGGACGGCTTTGAGCCGGAGCTGTATTCCATCTGGTATGAGCACGTGCAGCGCAACGCCCAGAACTGCAATGAGTTCCTTGCGGCGAATTTTCCGCTGGGACTGACGAAATTTAATGATTCTTTGACGAAAATGTTTAAATAGACTATACCAAAACGCCGAAAATGCTTGTAGAAGGAAGCTTTGTCTTCCCTTGTGAGGTTTTTGGGTGGGTATTGGTATGGATGTAAACAAGATAAAGCGCAGCAAGCGTTCTATGCTCAAAGGCACGCTCAGGAAAAACGGTTTTGACAGGTGGCGGCTTGTCATGAACGGTTTCAGCGAGGCGACTGGTGAGGAATGCACTTTTTTCATAGAATTCTACATCGTGAACCCGTTGATTTCTCCCTCTGAATGCGTGCTCGGCTTTAAGAGCCGTATGCGGGCAACGACTGCCGACCTGCAGGCTGCGCTTGCCGGCACTGAAAGCGAAAAATCACTGCTTTCGGAAGCCCTTGTCCAGCCTTCTTTTGCCATGGTCAAGGTCGGCTGCCTTTCCAAAGAAGGCAAGCAGCTCAATTCTTTCTATCCGTGTGCCTCTGTCAGGCTGGATGCCCCGGACTACCTTATACGGATGGGTTCTTCCGATGCCAATACCTGCATCCTCACTGATACCTCAACCCTCGGCTCTGTAACCGTTACGCGTTCCGACCTGATTGAGCGCCCGGAACTGATGTGCAATGCCGGAACGCTTTCCTGGAATCTCCATTACACCGTGGAGGGAAGCTTCTTTCCCAACTATAATGATAAGAACTGCCACTGGTCATGCTTCGGCGCCCATACCTCCTTTTCCGGCACCATCATCATGGACGGCGAGAAATTCAATGTGAGCGCCAAGACTTCCTACGGTTATTTCGACAAGAACTGGGGACGCAGCTTTGCAGCCCCCTTCCTGCACCTGAGTTCCTGCAATCTGACGAGCAACATCAGCGGCAAAAAGCTGATGAATTCCTGCTTTGCCGTGCAGGGCGAATACAACAAGCGCCTGAGCATCCTGACGTCCTTTGAGGGCGTTGTAAAGGAATTCCATGCCGGCAGCCATCGTAAATTCGACGTGCACTACGAATGTACGGAAATGCCGCCCGATGATGACGGCGTCAAGCTGCACTGGTCGGTCAGCATGAACGACCGCAAAAACCTTGTGGACATTGATATCTGCTGCCCCACGGAATCCATGTTTGTGCGCGACTATGAATGTCCCGAAGGCGCCCGCCGCGTGATGAAGGTGCTCGGCGGCGGCTGCGGCGTGGGCGAACTCAAATTCTACCACCGCATCAAGAAAAACCTGGAGCTGATCGAGGATGTGCACGTGGCAAACTGCCTGTGCGAGTTCGGAAACATAGAACTGCCGGAACTTTAGGTCTGTTAAAACTGTAGTTTTACTAGGAAAAGAATGCGCTCCCGGCGGGAAAACGCCTGCCTCCGCTGGTTGTAACGCTTCTCATTACAAATGCGGCGGCAGGCGTTTTTCCGCTTCCGCGCATTATTATCCCGCTGGGACTGCTGCTGCACAGGCCGTCCGTTTTTCCTGCATAAAAATTTGATTTTTCCTCCGTTCGTTTGTATTTTAAACATGAAATGGAGGTGAACTATGAACTACGACCAGATGACGGTGAAAACGCAGGATGCTATCCAGGAAGCCGGCAGTCTTGCGATGCAGAAAAGTGCAAGTGAGATTGGCAACGAACATCTGCTCATCGCCCTCCTTAAGCAGAAAGACGGCACGGTTCCCCCGCTGGTGGAGCGTATCGGCGTGCAGCCGGGCGCCCTGCTTGCCGAGCTGGAGCACCTTGCTGACCAGTACCCGCGGGTAAGCGGGAACACCCAGATGGCTTTTTCTTCCGATGCCCAGCGCACAATCGCCAAGGCTGAATCGGAAATGTCCGCGCTCAAGGACTTGTACCTTTCTACCGAACACCTGTTCCTTGCCATGACGGAGGCGTCCGACAAGGTTGGCGCCATGCTCCGTTCCCACGGCTGCACGCGGAAGGCAGCACTGGATGCGCTCAAGGCGGTGCGGGGCAACCAGAGCGTTGATTCCCAGGACCCGGAAAGCAAAATCCGTTCCCTTGAAAAATATTGTACCGACCTGACGGCACGCGCCCGGCAGGACAAAATTGACCCCGTCATCGGGCGTGACGAAGAGATCCGCCGCGTGATGGAGGTTATCAGCCGCCGCACAAAGAACAATCCTGTGCTCATCGGAGAGCCGGGCGTCGGCAAAACCGCCATTGTGGAAGGTCTTGCACGCCGTATTGCCGCCGGTGACGTGCCGGAAAGCCTCAAGAACAAGCGCCTGCTGGCGCTGGATTTGGGCCT
>CADCQA010000307.1 GCA_902803415.1 uncultured Spirochaetaceae bacterium
CCCTGCTGTTGTTTTCTGAGAACTGCAGGAAAAAAGCAGACCGGCACATGCCAGCGCAAGGCACGTTCTTTTCAACAGTGAACTAATATATCCGTTATGATTCATCTTAAAATCTCCCAGCTCTGTTTTGCTGCAAAAACGCATTACACCTTGAACAAATCGATTTGTTCGGAAATGACATCGATAGATTCCTTCAGCCTTGAAGAAATCTGTGCCAGCTGTTCACCGGTTTCGGTGATGCGGCGCGCACCGTTGTGCATGTCGTCCATGCTGTCCTTCATCACGGAAGTGGCTTCCTGGAGGCTGTTCATTTCTTCAAGAATCATCTTGTTGTCCTTTGCCATTTCTGTTGATGCGGAACGGACTTCCGTGGTGCTGTCGTTCATCACGTGGAGGGCGTCGCTGATCTGCTTTGAACCGGTCTGCTGCTCTTCCATGGCGGCCTTAATCTGCTTGACCAGTTCATCCGTGTTGCGGATGCCGTTGGTTACCAGTGAGAATGCATTGCTTGATTCAACGGAAGCAGAAACCACGTCGCTGATGGAAGCCTTGATTTTCTTCAGCTCCTGACCGATTGTCTTGGACTGGGTTGTAGAAGTTTCTGACAGTTTGCGGATTTCATCTGCAACAACGCTGAAGCCCTTTCCGGCTTCACCGGCGTGGGCTGCCTCAATGGCGGCGTTCATGGCAAGCAGGTTGGTCTGGCTTGCGATGCTTGCAATGGCAGCATTTGCTTCCTGCAGCATTTTTGATTCAGCTTCGATAGAAGAAATACGCTCGTTCACGCCCTTCTGCTTTTCTGCACCGGAACTTGCATTGTTTTCCAGTATGGCAAACGATTCCACCATTTTTTCTACGGATGCATTGACGGAACCGATGTTCCCGATCATTTCTTCTACGGCGGCGGAAGCCTGTGACACTCCGGCGGCCTGGCTTTCAATCATCTGCTCAAGGCGGTCGATGTTGTCGGCAATCTGCTTGACGGTACCGGCAGTCTCTTCAACACCGGCGGCCTGAGTTTCAATCCGCTGGTGCATGCCTTCGATATTGTTGATAATCTGAGAGATGGAAGAAACGGTATTGTCCGTGCTTGCATGCAGGTCGTCACCGGCAGACTGCAGCGAACTCTTGGAATTCTTCAGCTGCTGCATGATGGTATGCAGCTTTTCCGTAAAGCGGTTGAAGCCCTTTACCAGATAGCCGATTTCATTATCTGAATTGATGTCGATGCGGCGCGTAAGGTCTGCATTACCGTCTGCAATGCCGTTGATGGTCTGTTCGACGACCTTGAGCGGCTTGAGCATGAAGTAGATAATCCAGCCGCTTATTGTGACGAGCACCAGCAGGAACACCACTGCGCAAATAACCATGACGGTAACAATTCCGGCGCCGGTTGAATTCATCTGTGAATCGGACACGATGAACGCAAAGCTCCACGGCGTGTTGGAAACGGGCGCAAAGCTTATGAATTCCCTGTTGCCGTCCAGTCCGTGAACCCATGCGCTGCCGCTTTCGCCGTTGCACATGCGCCGTGCAAGTTCCACCAGGTCCTTGCTGTACGCGCCGGTCAGCAGGTTGCTCTTCATGACGAGGGAAGTGTTCTGGTGCTCCAGAATCATGCCGGTGCCGCTGATGAGCATTGCGTTTCCGGTGGCGCCCAGCTGGATGTTGCCGACAATTTTCTGAACCATGTCCAGGTTTACGGAGGCAACAAAGAAGCCCAGGGTCTTGCCGCGCACGCGCACAAGATGGCATATGTGGATGACGGCTTTTTCGGTTACGGCGTCAACCATCGGGTCGTCTACGTACTGGAACTTGCCTTCGGAAATCATTGCCTTGAAGTAGGGCGTGGAACTGATGTTCTCTGAGGTGCCGTTGTCGTACCAGACGGTTCCGTCGGGCGTACAGAAGCCCACCTGGTTGAATTCCGGGGTGCGCTTTGAGGCCTTGTCTGCAATCCAGTCGATAACGGCCTGTTCGTCGCCGGTCTGAACGATGTCTGACTGGACATAGACGCGGATTTCCTTCAGGTAGGTGGAAATCTTGTTGGTGATTGCAAGTGAATATGCCTGTGTTATTTCCCTACAGTCAACCTCATAGGAATCTCCGACAGAATTCTTGACGACATACGAAATGAGCACCATCTGAATTCCGTTAAGAACGATAAACAGCAGACAAATGATCAAAATGATTGTGAGTGCTATTTTTCCTTTTTTCTGGGAAACCCCATCACTGCCAGCCATTACTAGCCTCCCTCTGCAAATATAGAGTGTTCGCAGGAATAAAAAACGGGAGCGGGAAACCGTGCGAAGCGGCGTATCCCTCCGTTTTTCCGCTTTTATTTTCCATTAAAATCCTATCATTTTTTTAGAAATTTGAAAAGCATATCTGTTCAGAAATCTTTACAAAATATGATGTTTCCTTTGTTGCCGCGGGGCGTACTGCGGCCGGAATTTCCGCGGGCAGCGTGCCGGAAAAAAAGCAACCGGTTGTAATGCTGCGTCTGGTCCGGTTTTTCAAAGTATTTTCATCTTAAAACTCATGTTCATTGTGCCGATATGAGGATTATGCGAAGAACCGTTTTAAAATTGTGCCTTATGATACATATCCTGTGCGCTGCCTGGAATGCAGCCGCAGATTCAAAGCCCCTGTACCGTCTGCCGGAAAACCTGCCCGCGAAGAATACTGCGGATGCGGGTTCTCCTTTCCTTGTGGGGACGGAGACCGGGCTGTACCGGCTTTTGTCCGGCGGGCGCGCGGAAGCCTTGTGGACCGGCGGCCGGGTTGAACGCATACTCAAGACAAAATCAAAATGGTATTTTCTTACGGAAAAGGGCGTGCTGTCTTCTAGCGACCTTGCTGTGTTTACGGAATGCAACGAGGGACTGCCCCTGCTTACCATCAAAACCTTTGACGGCGAAAAGCGGGAGCTGGTAAAGCAGGCGCCGCTGCTGAAGGACATCTGCGCCGACCCCTTTGACGAAAACATTCTGGTGACGGCAACAAAGGACGCGGTGTACCTGAGCCGCAACGGGGGCGGCTCCTGGAAATCCATCGGTTCCATGAGCAAGGGCACTGCGGGCATGAAAGCGGTTGCCTGCGCCCACATGCCGGTGTACGCAAAGGACGGTTCTTATGCGGGCAGCGAGCTTGTGGTGTTTATGTCGCACCCCATTTACGGGTTCAGCTATTACCGCGCAGATGCTGCTCGGCCCCAGTGGACGGACGTGAGCGCGGGGTTCAGGGCCATGCGCAGCCTGACGCAGCCTGATGAAATAAGCGACATCCTTCCCGTGCTGGTGAAGGATACCGACGGCACGCTTTACACGGAAATTTACCTTGCAAATTCTTTCCTGCCGAACATGTACCGCTTTGACTGGCGCAAAAAGAGCGCCGTAAAGATATACCAGGGCAGCGAAGCCGCGGACACCATTGACGGCCTGTGCCAGAGCAACGGGCTCATTGTGTTCTCTTCGCTGGGGCAGATATCGTCTGTGTCGCTGGATGACGGTTCCGTGCAGGAGCTGCCGGCCGCGCAGTACGGGCGCTGGAGCAGGCGGCTTATGTCAACAGACACGCTGGTGCACACGGCGTATGTTCCTTCTTCCGAGACCGGGCTGAAAACGGCAATCCAGCTGAGCGAGCTGTGGCTGCTGAGTCCGGACAAGCCGCTTACGCCGTGGGGTGGAACCGCGACGGGGAAAAAAGCGGTGTATGCGTCCGCATACCAGATGCAGAACATGAAAGGCATTGAGAAGTACCGGAAAATCGTTGAGGACAACAAGCTGAATGCGCTCGTTGTGGACATGAAGGATGATTACGGCCTGCTGCGCTTTGAGCCGAACAGCCCGCTGCTGAAGCAGAAGGGAAAGGTAACGCAGTACAAGATAGATCTTGATACCTTTGTTTCCGAATACAAAAAGAGCGGCGTCTATCTGATAGGAAGAATTGTCGTGTTCAAGGACAGGAACCTTGCGTCCTACGACAAGCAGCAGTATGCCGTGTGGGACAAAAAGAACAATATGCCCTGGATTGGCATAAAGGGCGTTACGACGGTGACTGACGAAGAAGGGCAGGTAACCGGTTCCCAGGTGAACTACTACGACGAAAACTGGGTTGACCCCTACAGCGAAGAAGTGTGGGAATATAATGTAGAGATAGCAAAGGAGCTGATTGCGCGCGGCTTCGATGAAATTCAGTTTGACTACATACGCTTCCCGACGGACGGCACGAACATGGGCGACGCAAGCTTCCGCTGGAAGAGCAAGGGCATGGACAAGGAAAGCGCCCTCATATCCTTCCTTGCGTATGCGCGCAAGAACATCAACGCGCCCATCGGCATCGATATTTACGGTGCAAACGGCTGGTACCGTTCCGGCACGCGCACGGGGCAGGACGTGGAGCTGATGAGTCATTATGTGGATGTTATCTGCCCCATGTACTATCCGTCTCACTTTGAACAGGATTTCCTTGAGTATTCGCCCGTGATAGAGCGGCCGTACCGCATCTACTTCTACGGTTCGTACCGCAACACGGTGATCGGGCGGAACCGCATTATCGTGCGCCCGTGGGTGCAGGCCTTCTACATGGGAGTCCGTTTTGACCGCGCCTACTATAACAAAGATTACGTCCGCCGCGAAATTTTCGGCGTGCGTGACGGTTTGAACCGCGGCTACATGTACTGGAACAATGCCGGCGGTTACTACGAGGATATCAGCCCCGACGTGGCGGATGACGAAGTGTCGCCGTGGGAAGAAAATGAAGCCCGCCTGCAGCAGCGGCTCCCGGCATTCAGCGCCGGACAGGGTGCTGCAACTGTGGCGGACGCGGATGCTGCTGCCCGCGCGCACCGCAGGGACATGATTTCCATTCTGGATTCTGTGCTTGACCTGGAAGACTGCTCCGACCCTCCGCCGGCGATGGGCCTGAAGCTGCTGCATATTGAGCCGTTCGGGAACCTGCAGAAATGACGGGTTCCGGCTACACCCCGGAAGAACCCATTGCTGCCATTGCAACGGCGCTGGCTCCGGGCGCAATCGGCATTGTGCGGGCATCCGGAAAAAATTCACTCAGCCTGATGGCGGCACTTTTTTCGCGCCCTGCGGCTTTGGATTCCGCCGCGGGGAATTCACTTGTGCACGGCTGGATCTGTTCGCCGGAAAGCGGCGAGCGTATCGATGAAGTTATGCTGGGCGTATACCGCGCCCCAAAATCCTTTACCGGCGAAGACATGGTGGAAATTTTCTGCCACGGCGGCATTGCCGTCGTTACCGCTGTGCTGCGCCTGCTTCTTTCCCACGGTTTCCGTCAGGCGGAACGCGGGGAGTTTACCTTCCGCTCATACATCAACGGCAAGAACGACCTGACAAAGGCCGAAGCCGTAAAGGAAATCATTGACAGCCGCACGGACGAATCCCGCGGCAAGGCTGCGGGGCGGCTGGCAGGGAACCTGTTTGCTGAAATCGACGCAATCAAGCAGCTGGTCATCAGCACGCTTGCTTCTATTGAAGTTGAAATAGAATACCCGGAAGACGAGGAAACCGTGGCGGACAGCTTTGACCGCACGGCGCTGGTGCAGGCACAGGAGCGGCTTGCGTCGCTGGTAAGCTCGTGGAAAAGCGAAAAGCTGTATCAGGACGGTGCGCGGCTGGTGCTCTGCGGACGGACGAACGCCGGAAAATCCAGCCTGTTCAATGCGCTGCTTAAGGAAGACCGTTCCATTGTGAGCGATCAGGAGGGAACCACCCGCGACTGGCTGGAAAGCTGGGTTTCGTTCGACGGCATTCCGGTGCGGCTTTTTGATACCGCCGGGCTGCGCAGCACGGACGACCGCATAGAAGCAGAGGGCGTTGAGCGAACCCGCAGCCTGAGTACGGAGGCGGATGTCATCCTGTACGTGGTGGATTCCGCCGCGGGTCTGTCTGCCGCAGACGAAGCGTTCCTTGCCGCCCGGCAGGAAATCCCGGCCGTGCTGGTCTGGAACAAATGCGACAGCCCTGCGTCCCGGCCGCTGCCGCCGGGCGGCGGTGCATGGAAATCAGCGGTACGCATTTCCGCAAAGGACGGCAGCGGCATAGGCCAGCTTGCTTCTGCGGTAAAGACCCTGCTGACCGGCGGCAGTACGCAGGAACACTGCGGGGCAGCGCTCGGCTCCGAGCGGCAGAAAACGGCGGTTTCGGAGGCACTGGAGCGGGTAAGCCACGCTTTGCAGACTGCGGGCGACCAGTCATTCGGGCTGGATGCCGTGGTGCAGGATCTGGAAGATGCGCTTGCTTCTTTGGGCGAGGTAACCGGCGAGGTAACGCCCGACGATGTGCTGGGAAACATTTTCAGCCGTTTCTGCGTGGGAAAATAAACGGCCGCCGCGGAAAGCCCCTGCATGCTGCGCGGAAACACAGACGCTTCCGGTGC
>CADCQA010000308.1 GCA_902803415.1 uncultured Spirochaetaceae bacterium
AGGGTGACATTCGGGTTTCCCGCCGGTTCCACCGTCCACGTATAGCCGCCGACACCATACAAATCAAGCATAGCGGCTTCCAGATAGAATTTGCCGTCAGTTGCCCGCTGTTCATCGCCATAAGTAAACCCCAGGCCTTCTCCACCGCCGGAAGCTCCTCCTCCGCCGGAAGCCGAGCTTGTACTTGGGGCTCCACCACCCCCTTGGAATATTGCGCAGGACGCAAGGACAAAGAGCGATGCGGCAAAGGCAATCCCCGCAAGACCGGCTGAAAACACTTTCTTTTTCATACAAATCTCCTTTTTTCCGGGCGGACTGCCCCGCAGAAGGAAGCAGCCGTTCCGGTTTATCAGGAGGGCGGGCGAAGTATGGCGCTAATGCTCCTGTTACCCCCCCCCTAACTAACGTTCTGTTATTATCACCACAGGCCTGCTATTTGTCAAGAGGAACAGCTTTTTGCTTTGCAAGCCCCCTTTACAGCAGGCGGGATTTCCGGTAGTATGGGCGGCAGTCAGTTCGAAACCCATCCTGACTTAAAACAAAACTAGGAGACATCTATGCGTTCAGAATCTGAACTGGAGGGAGTAACGCTCCTTGGCGGCAGCACCTGCTATGCCCGGGACTACTCCCCGGAAATCCTCGAAAAATTTCCAAACAAGCATCCCGGCAATGACTACATGGTCACCTTCAATTGCCCGGAATTCACGTCGCTGTGCCCCAAGACGGGGCAGCCGGACTTTGCGGAAATCCGCATCAACTACATTCCGGACGCCTTCCTTGTGGAATCAAAGTCGCTCAAGCTCTACCTCTTTTCTTTCCGCAACCACGGAGATTTTCACGAAGACTGCGTGAACATCATCATGAAGGATCTGGTAAAGCTGCTGGAGCCGAAGTACCTGGAGGCAGAAGGCTTCTTCACGCCGCGGGGAGGCATTTCAATCTACCCCTTTGCAAATTACGGCAAAGCGGGCACCCGCTACGCGCAGCTTGCAGAAAACAGGCTCTTTGCTGCCGTTGACCGGCGCCCCCAGCCCCGCCGCTAGACCCGGCGGATACAGCCCGGCTGCATGTTTCTCAACAGCATCAGGGCAAGTTTCAAACGCAGCAGAGTTTTAAAACCTGCTCATCACTACAATAAACCTGTTCGGAAACTTCAGTTTCAGAACAGCTTACACTAGAATGCGATGTTTAAAATCGCCGACCTGAGCGGCAACGTAGTTTCCGAACAGGTCTATTTACAAGGAGAATTTTTACTATGCCTTTCCAGAATGAAATCATACTGATTGCTTCAATTTTTGTATTTTTCGGCGCGCTCGTCCTGTTTTTCAGGCTCTTCGGCAGGAGCGGCATTTTTGCGTGGACCGTCATCTGCACGATTGCCGCGAACATAGAAGTGCTCATCCTCGTGCATGCGTTCGGCATGGACACAACGCTCGGCAACGTGCTCTTTGCATCTTCATTTCTGGCCACGGACATCATGAGCGAGCTCTTCGGAAAAAAAGATGCCAACCGCTGCGTCAAGCTGGGCATCGCGGCAAACATAGCATTCATCTTCATATCTCAGAGCTGGTTCCTGTACGTGCCCGCCCCGGACGACACAATGGCCGAACCCATCCGCACGGTGTTCCAGAACACCCCGCGCGTCATGCTCTCAAGCCTTATCGCCTATGCACTCTGCGAAATCTACGATGTGTGGGCATACCATTTTCTGTGGGACTGGACTGCGCGGAAATCCGGCAGCAGGAAAAGATTCCTGTGGCTGCGCAACAACGGCTCAACGCTCGTCAGCCAGCTTATCAACGTGGTAGCATTTAACCTGCTGGCATTCTGGGGCGTGTACCCGGCGTCGGTCATCGTGCAGATTCTGGTGTTCGGCTACGCAATATTCATCGTAACTTCGCTGGCTGATACGCCCTTCCTCTACCTGGCACGGAGGCTTGCGGAAACGCATCCGGAACTGCAGGAAAAATAAACGCGGCTGCCGGAAAACGATGCAGGTCCGGCAGCAGGTTTCATACTTTCTCCAGCTTTGCGGCAAACTGAATGCTGCGCTGGGTTTCCATGCCGTCAAACTGGATAACGTAGCAGGACGCCGTGCTGTTGACCAGCACAATGGTTCCTTCGCCGAACACGGGATGCCGCACCCTGTCGCCGGCGGCAAAGAGGGAACGCATTGCATCAAGCCGGGCTTCATCGCAGGCTATGATTCTGCGCGCCTGTTCCGCAAGGTCTTCGTCAAGCGGACGGGCAAGCTCCAGGTTTTCAAGCCCGGCGTCGAATATGAAGCGGCTCGGATACTTGAAGATGCCGTCATTCGCCTTGCCTTCTGCGTCGCTCAAAAAAAGCCTGTCCTTTGCCCGCGTAAATGCCACGTAAGCAATGCGGCGCTCTTCCTCCATGTCCTCCGGCGTGCTGACCCGACGGCTGGGGAACACCCCTTCATTCATCCCGCAGACAAAAACGTGCGGGAATTCCATTCCCTTTGCCGCATGGATGGTAAGCAGCTTGACGCAGTCCTGCGAATCTTCGCGGTCAAGGTCAGTAAAGAGCGCCACGTGCTGCAAAAAACCTTCGAGCGTGGCATCGTCATCCAGCCCAGCTTCATTCACGCTGCGCTTGAATTCAGCCACATTGTCCAGACGGTCCTGATCGGCTTCCGTGCGGAGGAAGGCCTCGTAGCCGCTCCGGTCAAGCAGCGCCTGCAGAATGTCGCCCAGCTTTGCCTGCGTATGCAGTACCGGCGCACTGCTTTCCGGATGAGGCAGCATGTCACGGACGCTTTCGATTGCCGCAATGTACTGCGCGGCACCCGTTCCGCGGAAGAGCGCGGGCTGTTCTTCGACAAGCGCCCTGAACGCAGCGTATGCGCTGGTGCCGCGTGATTCCGCACATTCCTTTATGCGCGCCAGCTTTGTTCTGCCGATTTTGCGCGACGGCATGTTGACGGTGCGGAAGAACGCTACGTCATCCGCCGCAGTGAGCATGCGCAGGTAACACACAATGTCCTTGATTTCGCGCCGCCCGTAAAACTCCGTCCCGGCAAGGATGCGGTAGGGCAGATCATTTTTGATGAATGCTTCTTCGAGTGCGCGGCTCTGGTAGTGGGAGCGGTAGAGCACCGCCGTGCGGCGGTACGGCATACCGAGCGCCTTTATGCGGGCACAAATCCATTCCGCTTCCTGCCCGTCGCTGTCCGCGTGAAAGTAGAGCGGCTTTTCGCCGGGCGCCTTTACGGCATGCAGGTCCTTGGGGTAACGCACGGTGTTCCGGCTGATAAGCGCATTGCCCGCCGCCACAATCTGCGGAGTGCTGCGGTAATTTTCTGTCAGCAGAACCGTTTTTGCATCCGGATATTTTTTGTCAAAATCAAGGATGAGCCGCACATGGCTTCCGCGCCACGAATAGATGGTCTGGTCGGAATCTCCCACAATAAAAAGATTCTTGTGCCTGGCAGAAAGAATCTGCGCAATGCGGTACTGCTTGCTGCTCACATCCTGGAACTCGTCAACCATGACGTACTGCATCCGGTCCTGCCACTTTTCCCGCACGTCGGGAAAATTTTCCAATATGTAGGTGGCAAAATTGATAAGGTCGTTGAAGTCCACGCCAAAACTCTTCTTCTGCTCATACAGAAAGCGGAGGAAAATTTCTTCGTTCTGTTCCAGCCGGGCATCGGGTGCCGAAAACTTTGCGCGGAGTTCGTCGTTGTTCAGCTTGTAGATGTAGTCGATGTACGTATCCGCGCGGAGTTTCTTTCCTTCAAGCACTTCGTCTATTTTCTGCTGGACGGTGGTTTCGCGAAGCGTCAGGTGCATGTCCGCAAAAATGCGCAGCATGATTTCACGCCAGTCTTCCTTGTCCAGAATGATGAAGTCCTTGGGATAGTTGAGCACGTGGATGTCTTCGTGCAGGAGCATGGTGCAGAATGCATGGAAGGTGCAGATGTAGCTCAGGTTCTGGTCGCCGAGCCGCGCGCGGATGCGGTGCTGCATCTCGTTTGCGGC
>CADCQA010000309.1 GCA_902803415.1 uncultured Spirochaetaceae bacterium
ACTCCTTCCAAATTTACCTCAAAAACCGTAATGGAATGAGGTTTTTGAAAGCCAGTTTCAAAAGTAACAGACTTTTGAAACTGGCTCGACTATCTGCATTTTCGGCTATAAAGATGCTGCAAAACAGAAAAATGTAATCCCAGCAAAAAAATTGCAGTTTTGGAAAAAAAATTTGAATTTCTGCTTGACTTTCCACTTGGTGGAAGGCTTACACTGGAGGCAGAACAGGGAAGAGAAAGGAAGCGGCAGATGAAGATATACCAGGTGGAAGAACTTGTGGGCATTACGCGGAAGAACATCCGCTTTTATGAGGAGCAGGGGCTGCTGAGTCCCGGCAGGAACCCGGAAAACGGCTACCGCGATTACAGTCTTGCGGACGTCCGCCTGCTGGAAAAAATCAAGCTGCTCAGAAAGCTGTCGGTGCCGATAGAGGAAATCAGGCTGCTGGAGCAGGGAAAGCTTGATCTGCCGGAAAGCATGGAGCGTCAGATCGGGCGGCTTGAAAAGGAACAGCAGGCGGCAGAGCTGATGAAGGATTTTTGCACGAAAATCAAGGCTGGAGCTGCAGGCCTGGACGCGCTGGATGCGGAGTCATACCTGCAGGAGATAAAGGAACATGAAAAAGGAGGCACGGTATTCTTGGACATTGAGAAAGAAGACGTGGAACGAAAGAAAAAATCAGGGGCGCTGCTGGCGGCGGCGGTATTCTGCGCTCTGATGCTGCTGGGGCTGGCAGGAACAGTCCTTGCATGCATAACAGAACCGGATGCACTGATTCCCATGCTGGTTGTAGCGCTTACTATTGTATGTGCGATCGCAGGCACTATTTTTGCAGTTATCCAAAGAATTCAGGAAATAAACAAGGGGGAAGAATATGAAGCTCGTAAGTATTGATTCTATACCGGGAAAGGAATATGAAGCACTCGGTCTGGTGAAGGGAACAATTGTTCAGTCAAAGAATTTCGGCCGCGATTTTATGGCAGGGCTGAAGACGCTGGTCGGCGGAGAAATCGTGGGCTACACGGAAATGCTCAACGAAGCGCGGCAGATTGCAACCAAGCGCATGGTTGACGAAGCAGAGGCGCTCGGTGCCGATGCAATCATAGGCGTGCGCTACGGTTCGTCCGCAGTCATGCAGGGGGCAGCAGAAGTCGTTGCTTACGGGACGGCGGTGAAATTCAAAGCGTAGGGATTTCAGCAGCTGCGGGAGGAATCATTCCGCCCGCAGCACCGGCGCTATCGCAGAGACGGGAAAATCTATTTTTGAAATCGATAAAAAAGCGGGGTTTCCAAGGGGTGCAGCCCCAGACCGTGCCGGTGAAGGGTGGGGTTTTAGGGGAGGCAGATTTTTTAACGTTAAAAAATCTGCGCTTCGGAAGTAGGGGGGCTGCCCTCCCCTAACTTCGCTACAGCACCTGCAGCAGCATGAAGATGAGCACTACGACCGCATAGCAGAAAATCGGCACAAAACCGCAGTATTCCATGGCAGCGCCGGAAAGGCGGAAATAGAGAAAGTAGCAGACCAGCCCCACGGTGAATGCAAGTGCAAAAAGCACAATGAGCAGCCAGCATTTTTTGGGCGAAACCGAGCCTTCCTCGTACAGTACGCAGAGGGCGCAGAGTTCGCCGGAAAGCCACAGCATCATGGCAAACAATTCGGAAGTCAGCTGACGGTGCAGGACAAAGCGCCCCAGCAGCAGCAGCACGGCATACAGCGCCGCGCAGCACAAAAGCAGGCGGTAGAGCGAAAAGGCTGCAGAATAAGCTTTGTCGGCAAAAGAACCGTGAATCAGCAGCACCATGGCAGCAAGCCCCGTCAGCACCACCAGCAGGAGCAGAGGCGAAATGCTCAGGATAAATTCCCCCGTGCGGTTGGCATCATACCACCACCAGGCATAGAGGAAGCTGCAGACGAGCATCACGGCGTTCCCGGCGAATATGCGCCAGTCACGCAGGGAAAAATCACGGAATGACATATCACCTAAAGTATAACATGCAAACGGCGCGCCCGCAAGTTCTTAAAACGAGCGCGCCCCGTACGGCGACTGTACCGGCGCTACACGGAAAGCCGCAGCAGGGCGGCTCCATGCGCAGGGAGCGAAAGCGAAAGCTCTGCATCCCCGGCAAGCGGGAACAAATCACGCTGCTCCCACAGGTCACGCACGCGGTACGTGCGTGAGGCATCAACGTGGGGTATGTCCGGAAGCCGGACGGAAACTTCCCCGGCGGCATCCCCCAGGTTAAAGAGCGCAACGTTCACCGGCACCCCGCGCGCCGGACACCCGGCTCCGCTGCTTGCCCACACGCACTGGTGCCCGTCACGCAGCACCTGCACGGCACCGCGCGAATGGCGCTGCACGCCCAGCACTTCCCTGTTGGTCAGCAGTGCCTTTGTTGCATCGTCCATGCGCGGCAAATCGGCACCAATCATCAGCGGGCTGCGGAATATGCACCAGAGCGTAAGCATTGTCCGCTGCTCGTCGGGAGTAAAGCGGCAGCCGCGCTCTTCGCCCCAGCCTTTGCAAAGCCGCCCCAGCGGAAGCATGTCGCAGTCCGGCCAGCAGCCGCCGCCAACGTGCTTCTGCCACAGCTCGCAGCGTTCGAACAT
>CADCQA010000310.1 GCA_902803415.1 uncultured Spirochaetaceae bacterium
CATGACTGCGGCGTAGGCTTTCCGTGCCCGTAAAAAATAGTGCGCGCACCCAGCGAGCGTATTTTTCCGGCCGTCTGCTTTATCGCATCATAATCGCAGTACAGGTGCCCCATAGCCGGGCGGATCCAGTTGTCGAGCGCATCGCCTGCCAGCAGGTATTTCTGCTCCACATCGACACCGATGGAACCAGTGGTGTGCCCCGGAAGCCCAATGATTTTCGCGTCAAAACCGTACGCGGCAAGGCTGTCGCCGTCCTTTACCTGCAGCAGGTTCTGCGGGCGGCGGACTTTTGTATTCCGCAGGGCTTTGAGCGAAAGCCCCAGTACAAGCTTTCCCACAAGGCCGTACGAATGCAGCGGCTGCGCGTCGTAGTTTTCAAAAAGTTCCAGGTCGGCTTCATGCACGGCAACCGGAACGGAAAAATGCTCGGAAAGAAACGCGGCGTTTTCCGCATGGTCAAAATGCGGATGCGTCAGCACAATCAGCTTCAGCGTATAGCGGGAACATGCTTCCCGCACCTTGTCGCAAAACGCAGCAGTGCCGGTGTCCACCAGCAGCGCGTCGTTACCCTGCGCAACAATGTAGCAGTTGTCCGTACCGCATGCAATCCTGTGAATCTCTGCCATGTCCGCACCTCCTAAAAATTCTTGTAGAACGACACCGTGTATTCTTCCTGAACAAAGCCCCGTTTCTTGTAGAACTCGAACGCAGGAACACGGGATTCGGTCAGCAGGTAGATTGTATGAATGTCCATTGCAAGCAGTTCTTTCTGGATGGCTTCAAGGAATGCGGTGCCGGTTCCCCTGCCCTGCATGTCGCTGCGCACGCACAGTTCGTTTATCATGTACTCCGTGCCGCTGCACCAGTGCTTGATTCCCCCGATGGAAAGGGCAAGCATGTCGCCGCCGTCCGAAAAAAATCCGTAGCACAGGGAATTGGGATTCCCCGCAAGGTCGGCAATATAGGCGTTAAGCTGGCGGCTGTCGCTCCAGTCATCGTTCCACGGTTCTTTTGTAAACACGTTGAAAAAAAAGTCCGCCATCAGCTTGTGGTGCTCCGCCAGGTTCAGCTTCCGTATGCTCATTCCTTCCATATAACAGTATCATCCTCCTAAAGAATTGCCCATGATGAGCAAGTGCAGTTCAAGTGTTTTCCAGCACCATCGTACACCGTGCCCAGTGTTCGTCCTGAAAGCAGAAGGCTGCAGGCACGGTTTCCTTTTCCCTAAAGCCGACACTTTCATAGCAGCGTTTTGCCCGCACATTTTCCGGGAAGACGTTCAGCAGAACCGCGCGCGCCCCCGTGATGCCAAATGCATATTTGACGGCAAGGCGCAGCATTTCCTTGCCGTAGCCTTTGCCGCGCAGGGCAGGATTCACCACCACGAACTTGAGCTTGCCTTCGTTTGCCGCAAGGTTCAGCGAGTAACTGAAAAAGCCCACAAGCTCCCCGTCATCTGCAGTTGCAACAAAGGGACAGTCCCCAAAGCGCGCGCCTATCCCGGCAAGCACCCCCTCAAAATCTTTTTGCTCAAGCGGATAGTGCAGCAGGTTTGCGCACCACAGGGCATGGCTGCGCTCATCCGTAATCCAGCCCTGTATCGCAGAAAAATCACAGCTGCTTATAAACGGCCTTAGACGCATAGTTCCTCCCGGTAAAAATATTTTATATCATTTTACCGGCAAGTACAAGTTTTGCAGATTGCATGTAACCCAGCTTAAAACGCGCACATATTCACTCCGGACATCTTTACGCAAACATCTGGACTTTTAGCCATCCCTCGGATATAATGGAACAGAGTGGGAAAAATTCAATGGACAATGACAAGATAAAGCAGATGCTCCTGGACATCCAGGAGACGGGGCTTGAATTTTCCGTGGTGCAATCCGGTAAGGAAAGCAAGCGCGTGAACGGTTTGTACAAACCCGACACACGGGAAATTGTGCTCCATAATAAAAATTTCTCAACAGACAATGAGCTGGTGTACACTGCGGTTCATGAATATACCCATCATCTTATCAATGAAGAACAGATTCATGAGAACGGCGGCAGGGAGCCTCCGCACGAGGCGCGCTGCCACACCAAATATTTCTGGGCAAAATTCGCTGCCCTGCTGGAAATTGCGGAACAGAAGGGCTACTACCGCATAGATATTTCGGCATCGCCGGAGCTGGAAGCCCTTACAAAGGAAATCCGCGAAAAATACATCGGCCCCAACGGGCAGCTCATGATTGAATTCGGAAAGGCGCTGATAAAGGCACAGACCCTGTGCGAAGACGCCCACATCCGCTACGAAGACTACATAGACCGCGTGCTCCAGCTGCCACGGAACACTGCAGCGTCTGTAAAAAAAGTCAGCGTACTTCCTGACGACGCAGCTTCAATGGGTTTTGACAACATGAAGCTTGTTGCCGCCACCAAGAAACCTGACGAACGGGCAAAAATACAGGATGCAATCAAAAGCGGGAAAAGCCCCAGCAGCGTGATTGCAATGATGAAGCAGAAGGGAAAGGAGACTGACCCCAAGACTAAACTGGAAAAAGAACGTGAGCGGCTTACAAAGACAATCAACGAGCTCACCCAGCGTCTTGAATATGTGGAGGAAAGCCTTGCAAATTTGTAAATTTTCATTGATGGCACTGATTATCGGATGTATCGGAGCACTGGCGGCAGCAGACGGCATGAGCGTCGGTTCCGTCAGCATGGGGGGAATTACTTCGCCCCAGATGCCCACGATGGATTCCCCGACCATCGGCACCAGCTTTTACATGCCGGGGCGGAACACCGTAAACAGCACCAGCGCAGAAAGCCCGGCAGCATCCGGCACCGCAGAGGCAAAGAGCAGCAGCACGGCCGCAGCAAGCAGCAAATCCGTTACGGCAGCAAACCTGTCAGCTGCAGCAAAAAGCGCAAAGACACTCTCTGCAAGCGACCTTTCGCAGCTTGGCAGCATGGGGCTGCTTTCTCAGCTTGACGTCCTGCTGGACGGAAGCGACCTGCTGCAGGACAAGAGCAGCAACACAACAGACATCCTGCTGCAAAAAGTCCTGACGGAACTGGAAGACATAAAGACCAGCACAAACACCGCTGCACAGGCAACAGCGCAGGCACCGGCAGCATCATACACGGAACCGGCTGCCCCGCAGCGCGTGCAGCAGTCCGGCGCACCCCGCTCGCACCTGCTGCGCTTCAAGGTGAACGGCTACGACATACTCAGAACGTGCAGAACCATCTACATTTCCGACGTGCAGACCGACGGCACCTTCCTGGTAACCGGCGACCGCCGCTACCAGAGCGACGGAAAAGTCAGGAACGAAACATTCCACATGCTCTTCAAGACCGGGGCCGGTTCCACATCGCTCATGGACTACACCGCCGCCACGGCCGTTACGCAGGACTATTACAACCCCAATTCCTTCATGTACCAGCTGACGCAGCACAAGAATCTGTCCGCCACGCGCACGGGGAACCTTGTAACAATGAGGACTGATGACGAAGACTGGAAGCTGGAACTGCTGATAGACCTTGGGGAGACAAAATGACAGCAAAACTCAGGGAAGGCGCGGACAGGCTGCAGATTCCGCTGGAAGCCGCGCAGCTGGACACGCTGGAAGCCTACATACAGGCAATCCTGCAGTTCAACAAGAGCTACAACCTGATGAAAGCCGACAGCCCTGACGAGCTTGCGGTGAACCACATTCTTGACAGCCTTGCAGGCTACCATCCCATCGCGGCGCTCATCAGGCAGCTGGAAGAAAACGGCTGCACAGAGCTGCGCATCGGGGACATTGGCAGCGGCGGCGGCTGCCCCGGAATCCCGCTTGCAACGGCATTCCCCTCCGTCCGCTTCACGCTTGTGGAACGCATGGAAAAGCGCTGTACCTTCCTTGAGCAGACTATCAGGCAGCTGCACCTTGCCAACGTGGACATCTGTCCGCTGCAGGCAGAAAAGGTGCCGCCGCAAACATTCAACATTGTGGTTTTCCGCGCATTCCATCCCTTTGACAAGAAAATCGTCAAAACGCTGTCTTCAATGGTAAAAAAAGGCGGCTACATTGCCGCCTACAAAGCCCGCAGCGAAAAAATTGCCGCGGAAATGGATGCCGTGCGGGAGCTGATTCCCGACTACAAAAAAATTGCGCTCACGGTACCCTTTCTGGAAGACCATGAGCGCAACCTCATCGTTATACAGCAATAGCTTTTAGAAGTTTGGAAAGCTGCACTTTCTCTATCAGGTCAACGGGACGGCCCTCAATATATTTGTGCGCCTCGCTGGAGAAAGCTCCCGCCGTAACGCAGAAGCCCTTGTCAAGCTTTGCGTCGTGGAGTGAATCGTGGAATTCCCGGACATAGAACTCGCCGGTCGTTCCCGTCGTGCGGAAGAAACGGAACACTTCGGTATTGTCAAAGCGGGGTGAACTGACGTTCGCAACGATATCTGTGTAAGCAGACCCCACCCGGATATCCTGAATCGTAACATTCGCATTTTTATAGAAGGAACTTACGATTTTCCTGCACAGGGCGGTAAAGTCACCCACCGTGCCGGACAGATACACCTGCAGGTTAGTGTTCTGGCTCAGCTCCTGGTAGCGCGCGATAAGGGCATTTACATCCTTATAATTTTCGTCGGTGGCACGGATCTGGCGCAGCAGGTCAAGTCCCTGCGGGAATTTATTCAGGTCAAAGTAGCACAGCGCAAGCCGGTATTTCAGCTCCGTCAGGGTTTCCGGTGCAGCGCTGGTATGCTTCAGGCCAATCAGAAAGTCCTGCACGGCAACATCTTTGGTTCCCTGATTAAAATGGTAGATGCCGGCACGCAGGCAGGAACGGGCGCCGTACACAGGATCGGGACGCAGGTGCATAAAAACCTTTATGGCCTTGTCGCCGTGGCCTTCCTCGGACATGGCATCTGCAAGGTCAAAGAGCGCTTCCTTGTTACCGGGATCCGCGTCCAGCGCTTTCTTAAAGTAAGGCTGGCTTTCCTTAAAATGATTGGTCTTGTACAGGCTTTCCCCAAGCAGCACGTTGATGTTCTCTGCCTGGGGGTCTATCATCATCGCCTTTTTCAGGCAGGAAGTTGCCTTGTCGTACTGTTTTCCCTTGCAGAACGCGGCTCCAAGGTAATAATTCACGTCAAAGCTGTGCGGTGCCAGGGCATAGGCTTCGGTCAGGTACTTTATGGCATCATCATATTTTTCCAGCTTGAACGAGCAGATACCGGCACGCGTCTTTGCTTCCCCGATATTAATCTTGTCGGAAACAACCGTGCTGCTGATGCGGATAAGATTCTGGTAAATGGACAATGCCTTGTCCCACACCTGATTGGTAAAGCAGACGTCCCCCAGCGGAACAAGTCCGTTCGGGTCATCAGGATTCTTGGCAAGGCGGCGGTTGGCCTCCTTAACAATCTGACTTTGGGACTTCGTCGGCTTCTTTTTGCCGCCCCCCGGAGCGTCGGGTGCAGAAGCATCCGCCGCAACTTTCTTTTTTCCGCCAGAAAGCACCATGAGGACTACAATCACTACACAGACGGCAATCGCCGCAATCACATAAGAAAACATCATAAGCTGCAACCTTACCTACATATCGGCAGGATTCGCCCTAATGTTGAATTCCGCATGTCCGGACAGGGCAAATCCTGCGAACTTCTACTGCCGGTGAGCATCCACATACAGGGCAATTTTGTCAAGGGCAGTCTTTATCTTGTCGATGGCCGTGGCGTAGCAGCATCGGATATGCCCTTCGCCGCCCAGGCCGAACACGCTGCCGGGAACAACGGCAACCCCATGCTCCTGGAACAGCCCGGTGGCAAAATCCTCGCTCGTCATGCCGGTAGACGTAATGTCCGGGAACATGTAGAACGCCCCCGTCGGCTCAGGAACAGGCAGCCCCATGTCGCAGAAGGCCTTGTACATGAGGTTCCGGCGCTGCTGGTAGCTCATGCGCATCTTCTCTACCTCGCTCCAGCCGTGCTTAAGGCCCTCAAGGGCAGCATACTGGCTCATGATAGGCGCACAGATGGTGTTGTACTGGTGCAGTTTGACCATCTGCGCGGTAAGGTCATCGGGAGCCGCCATGTAGCCGATGCGCCAGCCGGTCATGGCAAAGGACTTGGAAAAACCGTTGAGGATGATGGCATAATCCTTCATGCCGGGGAAGCTGCCGATGGAAACATGCTCGGCACCGTCGTAAACAAGCTCGCAGTAAATCTCGTCGCTGATGCACCATATCTGGTGCTTCTTGACGACTTCTGCAATCTTTGCAAGCTCTTCCCTGGGAATCATCGTGCCCGTAGGATTGTTCGGGGAACACATCATCACCGCCTTGGTACGCGGCGTAATCAGGGCTTCTATCTGCGCTGCAGTGGGGTAAAAACCGTTCTTGCCGGTGTCCAGCTCCACGGCCTTCGCACCGGTCAGGTGCACAAGCGGCGTGTAGCTTACATAGCAGGGCTGGCACACGATGATTTCATCGCCGGGATTCAGAATGGCGCGCATCACTACGTCCACGCCCTCGCTGGCACCCACCGTTATAAGGATTTCCTTGCACGGATTGTAATACAGGCCGTAGCGCTCAAGGTACCTGGCGATTTCCTCGCGCAGCTCCAGCAGGCCCCAGTTGCTTGTGTAACTGGTCTGCCCCTTTTCCAGGTGGTAAAAGGCCTCTTCGCGCATGAGCCACGGAGTGGGAAAATCCGGCTCGCCCACGGAAAGGGAAATAACGTCATCGTGCCCGATAAGCAGGTCAAAGAATTTGCGGATGCCGCTGGGCGGTGTCTCCACCATCGCACGGCTGAATCTGTCTTCACGAGTATTCATGCTATCACCCCTTCGCGTCCGTCAGTGTTCTGCTCTACATACACGATATCATTTTCCTTGTAGGTCTTCAGGATGAAGTGCGTCTTAGTGGAACGGACACCCTCCAGCGTAGACAGCTTGCGAGCCACAAAGAGCGCAACTTCCTGCAGCGTGTCGCCCTCGATGATAACCTTAAGGTCATAGCCCCCGCTCATCAGGTACAGGGACTTTACCTGCGGAAAGCGGTAGATGCGGTCGGCAATGCCGTCAAATCCGTGCTCCCGCTCAGGGGCAACCTGGATTTCTATTTCGGCACGAACCTTTTCCTTTGCACTTGCGTCTTTTTCGGGATTCACTATAGCGGCATACTTCATGATGATGCCGTCATTCTCCAGCTTTCTGATGATTGCCTTTACTTCATCAGGGCTTCTTTTTGTCATTGCAGAGATATCTTCAACAGACAGGCGGGCATTATCGCGCAGCAGATTAAGGATTTCTTCAGATGCATCCATGGGGCTCCTCCAGTCGAGGGAAATTCGGATGCAGCCGCAGCGCCCGTCCACGGGCATGCAGCCACATCCCCCAAACTCTACTGCATTTTGACGATTTTTACAATACAAACGGGAAGAAGTCAGGAAGTCAGCATGGGACAAAAAATGCGCTCCCGGCGGGAAACTGCCCGTCACCGCTGGTTGTAATGCCAGGCATTACAAATGCGGCGCCGTTCAGTTTCCCGCCTCCGCGCATTTTTTTATGTTGCCTTCCTGACTTTATCTGCCGGAAATCTACTCATCCTGCAGTGCGTCGTAGCCGCTTTCACCAGTACGAACCTTGACCACAGAATCCACGGGGTACACGAAGATTTTTCCGTCGCCGATATGCCCGGTGTACAGCGCCTTCTTTGCAGTCTCGATGACGGCCTCGACCGGCACCTTGCTGACAACAATTTCCACCTTGATTTTCGGCACAAGGTTGATAGCCACTGGAACGCCGCGGTAGTATTCGTTCACGCCCTTCTGCATACCGCAGCCCATCACGTTCACCACCGTCATACCGCTGATGCCGATGGCATTCATTGCGTTCTTGAGCTGGTCGAACTTGTTCTGCCGCGTGATGATGACCACCTTGTGCATGCTTGCCGTTGAAGAGGCCGGACGGGTCTCCGGAACTGCAGCCTGCGGAATCTTTACGCCGAACTCCTTTGCTTCCTCCAGTTCCTCGGAACTGTAAGAAATTGAGAAGCCTGCATAAGAAGAATCCAGACCGTGCTCAAGCTTATCAAGGCCGATGATTTCCTCTTCCTTCGTAACGCGGAGTCCCATCAGCTTCTTGATGACGGCGAACACAATAGTTATCGTCACCACTGTCCATACAATCGTAATGCCCATGCCGCCGAACTGCTTGCCCAGCTGACCGAAGCCGCCGCCGTAGAACACGCCTTCGCTGATTCCTGCGGAAGCAAAGCCCGGTGCGCTTTCTGTTGCAAAGAGACCGACTGCAACGGTACCCCAGATACCGTTGAGCATGTGCACGGCAACCGCACCAACGGGGTCGTCGATGTGGAGCTTGCAGTCAAGCAGCCAGACGCCGAACACAACAAGCAGACCGGCAATCAGACCGATGATTGCAGCACCGGCACAGTCGGTAACATCGCACGGCGCGGTGATTGCAACCAGACCTGCGAGCGAAGCGTTCAGACACATGGAAACATCCGGCTTGCCGTATTTGCTCCACGTAAAAATCATTGTGGTAACCGTTGCCACGGCAGGAGCCACCGTCGTGGTAAGGAAGATGGAACCGAGCGTGGGAACATCAGTTGCAGCCGCGCCGTTAAAGCCGTACCAGCCCAGCCACAGGATGAACACACCGAGTGCGCCGATTGTAATGTTGTGGCCGGGGAAAGCGTTGACCTTGCTGACCTTGCCGTTTGCATCGCGCACGAATTTTCCGATACGCGGCCCTTCCATCCATGCACCAATCAGGGCGCAGATACCGCCCACCATGTGGATGCAGTTTGAACCGGCATAATCGTGGAAGCCCCACTGCGCAAGGAAACCGCCGCCCCACACCCAGTGCGCTTCAATCGGATAGATGACGGCGCTGATGATTGCGGAGTACACACAATAGGAAGAAAACTTGGTGCGTTCTGCCATTGCACCGCTCACAATCGTCGCAGTGGTTGCACAGAACACCAGGTTGAACACAAAGTTTGAGAAGTCAAAATCCGCGTACTGGCTGAACACAGAGAAGTTCGGCTTGCCCAGAACACTCCAGATTCCGCGGCTCACTTCGCCCGTTGCCGGATCTGTATACGAAAGCATGAAGCTTGCACCGATAAGGAACCACATCACCGTGCCGATGCAGAAGTCCATGAGGTTCTTCATGATAATGTTACCGGTATTCTTTGCGCGGGTAAAACCTGCCTCCACCATCGCAAAGCCTGCCTGCATCCAGAAGACTAGCGCGGCACCCGCAAGGAACCACACGCTCCAGATGCTGCCTTCCACTTCAGCAAGTTGCTGACCAAGCTGCGTTACATCCATAGATTTACTCCTTGAAAAATAAAAGCGCACACATTCCTCCAAAAAAATTTCCTTTGGGGGAATGTGTGCGCCGTTGCACTTGCTTGAATCTTCAAGCACAAAAAAAGCGATGAAGCCAGCTTTCACTGGATTCATCGCCTTTGATGTATGAGCACATCATAGCGACTTACAAAAAAATAGTCAAGAGAGAACGTGCGACAATTCGCATGCAACCTTTTGCGAGCGACAATTCGCATGCAACCTTTTGCGGGCGACAATTTGCATGCAAGCTTTTGCGCGCAAAATGTTGCGGGCGAACTATCGCGGGCGAAATGAAAACTTAGCTGAGTGCCCCTCCTGCTGCAAGGATAAGGCTTGCGGCAACAGTTGCAGCGGTCTCCGTCCGCAGTATGCGGCTGCCCATGCCAAGCAGCGTGTAGCCGCTGTGCGAAAGCAGCTGGCGTTCGCTGTCAGTCCAGCCGCGCTCACTGCCGATGGCGGCGACGGTGCGGGGCATTTTTTCTTCCGGGTGCTGCAGCAGGAAAGCATGCAGACTGGTCTCCGGGCGCACATTGTCCAGCGCAAGGCGGCGGCAGTCACCGTCCACGGCGGCAAGGCATTCAGCCAGCGTATTGTGGCGGAACAGGCGCGGCACATGCGTCCCGCCAGCCTGCTGCGTACCTTCCAGCAGCATCTGGTAGCCGGCATCGCTTGTAGCAAGGTTCGACTTCAGGTACGACTTGTCACCCAGCTCCGTACCGGTCAAATGAATTTCTGCCACCCCCAGCCCCGCCATGTCGCGCAGCAGCCGCTTAAGCTGAATGGGACGCGGGAAGCCGATAATCATGCAGAGCGGGAACAGCGGCTTGCCGTCGCTTTCTTCCGTAAAAGAAAAACGTATGGAACCGGCATCAAAATGCTTGCGTCCGTCCGGGCTGCTTTCCTCCCGGATGTCAATGCCGGTGATTGTTGCATGCCCCGCCATGCCGCCGATAACTCCCGCCGTAAACGAGTCGCCGACTTTTTTGTGAAGGATTTTCAGAATGTGCTCCGCGCGTGCGTCACGGATATCCAGCGGCTTTGCAATTTCTTCCGGAGTGAAAAGGCAGATGTTCATAGCAGTAACCATAGCCGATTTTAGCGCCTTGAGCAAGGACTGAAAGCGGCTCAGTCAGAACGAAGCATCCTCGTAGTACACAATGAGGTAAGTGCCGGCACGGGAAAAACCCGCATTCCGGTACGCGCGGACCGCAGCCGTATTCCGCCGGTTCACGAACAGCACCGCGCTTTTGCCCTGCCGCACAATGTTTTCCGCCAGGGCATGCACCAGAAAGGAGGCATAGCCGTGCCCCCGGCAGGAAGTCCGCGTGAACACGCCGCCAATCTGCACGTGCCCCGCACACACAGCATTCGTCTGCGCCTTTGCTGCAAAGCTTCCGTCAGGCCGCCGCAGCGCAAACACCGACTGCGTCCTGAGCGCACGGTCAAGCTCCAGCCGTTCCGACGCAGGGTTCACCGGAACACCGGGCGGCAGCACCTCTTCCGTCTTGTAAGAAAGCTGCAGGGGCATAAGCCCGTTTGCATCCGCCGCAGCACAGCGCACCAGCGTACAGTCCCCGGCAGCACCGGACACACGCTTTTCCAAAGGCGGCTGCCCGTCTGCTGCCGCCCGGAATTCCATAAAAAAATGCTTTTTTTCTTCCTTTATCTGCTGCCCGCCGCGCGCACGCAACACACGCATGATGGTGCGGACAGAATGCTTTTCCCCGGAAATGCAGAAAACTTCCCGCTGCGCAAAGAATGCAGAAAGTGCAGCATCAAGCTGATGCCCGCGGAACGGCAGGCAGGGCAGCAGCAGCTCGCCGTCCGTAAAACAGAACACGCCCGCAATATCCTGCAGGCGCGGCTGTTCCTCCGCCCTGCTGATAAGGTACAGCGAGCGCTCGTGCCCGATGATTTTCTGCATAAGGGAGCAGCAGTATTTTTCATGCGGCAGCACAAAGCTCCGTGCAAGGGAAAACAGTTCCTCCCCCTGCACGGGGAGAATACAATATGACACTAGTTCCTGAATGAATGGATGGGCGCCGGTATGCGTCCGCCGCGGTTGATAAAGTCCGCGCAGCTAAAGCGGTTCACATCCATAACCGGGGCGCCGCCCAGCAGTCCGCCGAATTCAACCCAGTCGCCCGCTTTCTTGCCGGGCACGGGGATAAGCCGCACCGCCGTGGTCTTGTTGTTCACCATGCCGATTGCCATTTCGTCCGCCATGATGCCGCTGATGGTTGTTGCCGGAGTATCGCCGGGAATCGCAATCATGTCCAGTCCGACGGAGCAGACGCAGGTCATCGCTTCCAGCTTTTCCAGACAGATGCTGTGCTGCTTTACAGCGTTTATCATGCCTTCGTCTTCCGAAACCGGAATGAATGCGCCGCTCAGGCCGCCCACGTTGGTAGAAGCCATAACGCCGCCCTTCTTCACCATGTCGGTAAGCATGGCAAGCGCAGCTGTAGTACCCGGAGCACCTGCGCCCTCAAGCCCGATTTCCTCAAGAATACGCGCAACAGAATCGCCCACCGCCGGAGTCGGTGCAAGCGACAAATCCAGAATGCCAAAGTCCACGCCAAGCCGCCGGGCAGCCTCGGTACCAACCAGCTGCCCCATGCGTGTAATCTTGAACGCCATCTTTTTTATACCGTCAGCAAGCTCGTTTATCGGCCTGCCCTTGAATTCCTTTGCAGCCGCAAGGATAACGCCCGGTCCGGACACCCCCACGTTGATGACGGCATCACCTTCGCCCGGCCCGTGGAATGCGCCCGCCATAAAGGGATTGTCTTCCGGCGCATTGGTAAACACAACAAGCTTTGCGCAGCCGTTCACCGCGCAATCCTTGGAAGCCTCCGCCGTCTTTTTGATGGTTTCGCCCATAAGCTTGACGGCGTTCATATTGATGCCGTTCTTGGTAGTGCCGACATTCACCGACGAACACACATAATCCGTAACGGCAAGCGCTTCCGGAATCGAATCGATCAGAATCTTGTCTGCCGGGGTAATGCCCTTCTGCACCAGCGCACTGAAGCCGCCGATAAAGTTTACCCCCAGCTCCTGCGCACAGCGGTTAAGCGTCTTGCAGTAGTCAACATAGGATGTTGCACCGCTTGCACCGGCAACGAGCGCAATGGGCGTAACAGAAATACGCTTGTTGATGATAGGAACGCCGAATTCCTTCTCGATATCCTGCCCCACCTGCACGAGCTTACCCGCACAGCGCATAACCTTGTCGTAGATTTTCTGGCATGCCCTGCTGCTGTCGCTGTCCGCGCAGTCAAGAAGGGAAATGCCCATCGTAATGCAGCGGATATCAAGCTTCTGCCGCATGAACATGTTCACAGTTTCCTGGATTTCTACCGGTGAAAAAATCATAGTGCATCCTTGTGCCGTGCACCCCGGAACATCGCGCCGGGAATGCCGAAATGAAACGCCGGGACCACAGCCCCCAAAGCAGCCCCATTCTAGCCTATATTGCAAAATGTTTCAATTCATGGGGCCATCCGGCATACAGCATCCCCGCGAGGACCCAGAACTAAATAATAAAAGCCTTATGAAAAACTATGGGGATTTTGTAGTATTTCACTCAATTTTCCATGGGGATTTTGTAGTATTTTGCTTGATTTTCTATGGGGATTTTGTATAATAAAACCATATGAAGCCTTTTAAACGCAAAATTTATGATAAATTTCTTGAATGGAAAGCCGAGTCAAAGGGCAGCACAGCTTTGATGGTCGAAGGTGCCCGCCGTATCGGAAAATCGACGGTCGTGGAGGAATTCGGCAAACATGAATACAAGTCCTATATACTCATCGATTTTGCGTTTGCCTCCGCACAGATAAAAGATCTTTTTAACGACATGTCTAATTTGGATTCGTTTTTCCGCCTGCTCCAGTTTTATACCAAAACAGATTTGCATGAACGCGAGTCCCTCATTATTTTTGACGAAGTGCAGAAGTTCCCGCTTGCTCGGCAGGCAATTAAAGTTCTAGTGAAAGACCGCCGCTACGATTACATCGAAACCGGCTCGCTTATTTCGATTAAGGAAAATGTAAAAGATATTCTGATTCCCAGCGAGGAACGAAAAATCCAGATGCATCCCATGGATTACGAGGAATTCTGCTGGGCGGTAGGGGAAACAAATGCTTTTGAACTTGGCAGGGAAACCTGGAACACAAAAAAATCCTTCGGCGATGACGTAAACCGCGAACTCATGAAAAAATTCCGTCTGTACATGATAGTCGGAGGAATGCCGCAGGCGCTTGCAACTTTTCTGGAAACAAATAATTTCAGCAAGGTCGATTTAATTAAACGGGATATTCTTACTCTGTATGAAAACGATTTTATGAAATTTGATTCAACTGGAAAAACATCCCGCATATTTGATTATATTCCTGCTGAGCTTCAGAAAAATGCATCGCGATACCAGGTTTCAAGCGTTCTGGAAAACACAAGGGCTGGGGCAATGCTTGAAAAACTAAGCAAGCTTGTTGATTCCAAAACCGTGAACATTAAACTGCGCTGTTTTGTCAACACAAAAAAATTACAGGTTTAAGGTGTAAAGTTTTATGCAGCCCGATTCCTTTCCAGTTCATTA
>CADCQA010000311.1 GCA_902803415.1 uncultured Spirochaetaceae bacterium
CAACGCCTCGGCGTTGTCGGAGCTGCGCCCCTTGGAAACCCTGCTTTTTTAAATTTACTTCAAAAATTGATTTCCTTGGTCTCCTGCTTGCGTAGTTGCACAGACCGGGCTCTTATGGTATACTGAGGGCATGAATTATTACTGCATCATGGTGAAAACCGGGGGCGAAGAGGAATTCAAGGCGGAAGCCATGGAAAAGTGTTCTTCGTATGCTCAAGGACTGCAGTTCTGGTTTTTCAAGCGTAAGATGAAGCTCGGCGGTAAGCACAAAGGGCAGGTGGTAGACACCCCGCTCTTCCCCGGTTATGTCTTCATGAGTGCACTGGACATCGACCAGCATTTTGTTGAAAGAATCAGGACGGTGAAAAATTTCTACCATTTTCTGAGCAGTAACAAGAACATCATTCCCCTGTACGGCAGGGACTTGGAATCGCTCCACAACCTCATCAATCACGGAGAGACTTCCGGATTCTCACTCGCAACCTTCGATGCAAACGACCGCATTGTGGTGGTCAGCGGACTGCTGCAGGGCTTTACCGGCAACATTATCCGCGTAAACCGCCGCAAGCAGCGCGTCACGGTCCGCATGGACATGTGCGGCAGCATCAATACCATGGATTTGTGCTACGACCTTATCACCAAAATGCCAGAACGCGCGTAGCCGCAGCACGGCACCACTTTTTCTATGACTTCAGAAGAAATCAATACATTTATCAGTGCAGACAATGTCCATACACCGGACGAATACCGCAGCTTTATTGCGGCGGTGAACCAGCAGCTCGGCATTCCGGAAACGCAGCTCTTCCGCGAAAAGGACTTTTACGAAGCACCGGCTTCCACCAAATTCCACGGGCACTTCCAGTGCGGGCTTATCCTGCATTCGCTGCTGCTCTACAAGCACCTTGCGGAACTGAACGATAAGCTGGGCTGCGGCTACCAGACGGTGGATTTGTGGCTCGCCGCGCTCTACCATGATGCCTGCAAGGTGAACCTGTACAAGACAAGCCTGCACAACGTAAAGGGGCTGGACGGCAACTGGACGCACCAGGTGTATTACCAGGTCCGCTCCGACTATGTGGGGCTGGGGCACGGCGTGGAATCCATGGCCGCGTACATGCGCGACTTTGGGAACTCCCCGCTCTACAACGAGGAAGTCCGCGATGCCATCCGCTGGCACATGGGCTTTTCCGACCTGTCACCGATGGACAGCTACAACTACGGCGCGTACCTGGAGCGGAGCAAGCTGGTGCTGCTCATCAACACGGCCGACCTGATGGCCGCAAACTGGGACAAGGTTTAACAGATGGAAGCGCTTGCCCCCGCACTGTACCTGATACCTGTTACGCTGGGAGACAGCGGCACGGACCGCATGCTGCCGCCGTACAACCGCAGCGTGATTGTGCAGCTGCGGCACTTCATCGTAGAGGACATCCGCTCCGCCCGCCGCTTCCTTAAACTGGTAGACCGGGACATTGATATCGACGCGCTCACCTTTTACGAGCTGAACGAACACAGCGACCCCGCCGCAGCCGGACACTGCATTGCCCCGCTGCTGAAGGGCGAAGCCATGGGACTGCTGTCAGAGGCAGGCTGCCCCGCCGTTGCCGACCCCGGTGCCACGGCCGTTGCGCAGGCACATGCAAAGGGGCTTCCCGTGGTGCCGCTGGTGGGGCCGTCATCCATCATCATGGCGGTGATGGGCAGCGGCTTTAACGGGCAGAGCTTTGCCTTCAACGGCTACCTTCCGGTAAAGGACGGCGAGCGCGCGGCAAAACTCCGACAGCTGGAACGCCGCGCATGGAGCGAAGACCAGACGCAGCTGTTCATCGAAGCACCTTACCGTAACCTTAAAATGCTGGAAGCAGTCCTGTCTGTGTGCCGCAAGGACACGCAGCTGTGCATTGCAGCCGGCATTACCTGCAGCGAAGAAACCATACAGACGCATACGGTGGCGGAGTGGCAGAAGCTCCCCGCACCGGACATCCACAAAGTCCCGGCGATTTTCCTTTTGTACAGGGGATAGCATGAAAAGTATCATTCTGATGGGAATAAAACACTGCGGAAAATCAACGCAGGGAAGGCTGCTCGGCGGAATGCTGTCGCTGCCGTTCATGGACACCGACGATGTGATTGCAGAGCAGACAGGCAAGACGCCGCGGGACATCTATCTTTCCGGCGGAGAAGCTGCATTTAAGGCGGCGGAACACACAGCATGCAGGGCTGTGGCCGAGCAGGTACGCGCCTCCGGAACGGCGGCGGTCATTGCAACCGGCGGCGGCATCTGCTGCAACCCCGATGCGCTGGACAGCCTGCGGCCGCTGGGCAGCCTGGTATTCCTGCAGGCAGATGAGCAGATTGCCGCAGACCGCATTGTCCGCGAAGTTTCCGTCAGCGCCGACGGAACGCTTTCCAACCTTCCCGCCTACATTGCCGCCGGAAACCCGCAGTCGCTTGACGACGTACGCAGGATTTTCCACGACTTCTACACCAAGCGTTCCGAACTGTACACCGCCGCCGCCGATGTAACCGTACAAATGCTGCGGCTCCCCAAGCAGGAAAACACCCGCCGCATCATGCAGGCGCTCGGTCTGTAGCAGCGCAGCCCGACGTACAAAAAACAAGGCCGGCTTCAAAAGGCATATTCCCCTTGAAACCGGCCTGCGCACATGCACTGCATGCGGCAGTTCAACTGCAGCCGCATCCGCCGCCGCAGCCACCGTCACAGGAGCAGTCGTCATCGCAGCAGCCTCCACAGCCGCCGCCGCACCCGCCCTGCATGCCGGATTCCAGTTCTTCCGGCGTGGCATCGCGGACATCCACGATTTTTATGGCAAAGTGCAGGTTCTTTCCTGCAAGCTCATGATTTGCATCCACCGTGATGGTTTCCGGTGTTACCTTGGTAACCGTCACAATCTGCATGCCCGCCGGGCTTTCCGCCTGGAACGCCATGCCTTCCTCAATTTCAATGGATGCATCGAACTGCTCGCGGGGAACATCCGCCACCAGATCCTTATTGTACTCGCCGTATGCGTCCTTTGCAGCAAGGTCAACGGAACAGGCTTCCCCCGGCTCCCTGCCTTCCAGCTGTTCTTCAAGCTTGGGCAGCAGATAGTTCCGCCCGTGCAGGTACTGGAGCGGCTCAGAGCCTTCAGATGAATCGATTATGGTTCCATCATCATCTTTTAAGATATAATTAATAGAAACAACCTTGTCTTTTGCGATTTTCATTGAACTTCCTTACGCGTCCTGAACAACTTCCGACACTTCCGGGCAGGTTTCTTTCAAGTAGCGTTCGATTCCCATTTTAAGGGTCATTACAGCCATTGGGCATGAACCGCATGCGCCGGTCAGACGGAGGTGCACTTTGTTTTCCTCGTCAATTGAAATAAATTCCATGTCGCCGCCATCCGCATTGAGCTGCGGGCGGAAAGCTTCAAGCGTCTCTTTTACTTTTGCGATAAGCGCTTCGTCTGCCATGCCGGATACTCCCTTTGTTTGTCCACGGGAAGCGCAGTCTGCAGGGCAGAGCGCCTCTCCCCGATAAATTTTCTACCATTAAAATAGCTTATTTCGGCACTTTTTGCAAGGGCACGGAAAACAGTTTTTACGGGGGGGACCCCGCCCCCCCCTGTTAATTTAGGGGAGGGCAGATTTTTTAACGTTAAAAAATCTGCCTACTTCCGAAGCGAGGGGCTTCCCTCCCCTAAAACCCCTCCCTTCACCGGCACGGTCAAGACAACGCCTCGGCGTTGTCGGAGCTGCGCCCCTTGGAAACCCTGCTTTTTAAATCTGTTTTAAAAAGTCATTTTTTTCGCGCATTTTTCAGTTTATCTTCACAAATTTTAATTCCAAGGAAATGCAAAAGAGGCGCGGAAGCGGGGTTCCGTGCGCAAGCGCCATTTGTAGCGCGCAGCGATACAACCGGCGATTGCGTGCGGGTTCCCGCTGGGAGCGCCTCTTTGGTATTCCCCCTGCTATGCGCCCATGGACTGGAGTTTGCGTTCCAGTTCTATGATTTTGGTGTGCAGATAGTGGTCTACGGCGAATTTTTCTATCATGCCGAGCGGCTTTCCCTCCGCGTCAACGATGGGAATGGCCTCGGTGTCGGTCTCTGAAAACTTCCTGTAAATGTCCGGCAGAGAAACATCCGGCGTACAGGTGTACTCCGGCTTGTCCATGATATCCATGGCGAGCATGTTCTCTGCCATGTCGCCGATGAGCAGCGTTTCTTTCAGGTGCTCCAGCGTGATGACTCCGGTCAGGCGGCCGTCGGCACCGGAAACCGCAAAGGTCTGGTTGTGGTGCGATTCAAAACTTTCCAGAATCGTGCAGATGGTGGCCGTGTCCTTCACGATTGCCGGGGATGCCGGGTCGCAGGCCTTTTCGCTGCCCCACGTCACGTCGGCAACCTTGGACTTCATCTTGATGTCCTCTTCCGTCACGTTCATGCCGACTTCACCGCCCTTGGTCACGCCATATTTGACAAAAACGGGGCCGATGAGCTCCACACAGAAGGTGGTAAAGGTAACGACCAGCAGGATGTTCGAACCGACGGAATCGGGGAAGTCGTTGCCGGCCTGCACGGACAAGCCGATGGCGACTCCCGCCTGGCTCAGCAGGCAGAATTTCATGTATTTCTGTACGGTTTCCGGCGCCTTGGTAATCCACGCCCCGAACCACGAGCCGATTGCCTTGCCCGCCGTGCGCCCAATCACGTAGACAACGGCAAGGATAAGCAGCAGGGGCTTCATCACCCAGATGTCAAGCTTTGCACCGACCACGACGAAGAAAAGCACATAGATGGGGGGCGTGAACTTGTTGGTAAGCGTAAAAATCTTCTGGACGTTCCGCGGCGCAAAATTCGCAATGAAGAAGCCGATTGCCATGGACGCAAGGATGTTGTCCAGGTTCACAAGGTCGCACAGTCCGGTGGAAAGCAGCAGCATGCCGAGCATGAA
>CADCQA010000312.1 GCA_902803415.1 uncultured Spirochaetaceae bacterium
GCAGCATAGGCAGAACAAATTGCACTGCTGCCGTCGGAAGAACCGTCATCTATCAAAATGACCTGAATATCCTGCAAAGTTTGGGCAAGAAAAGATGCAATACAGGCATCCAGATACTTTTCCTTATTGTATACGGGGCAGATAATACTGACGGCAGGATTCATCGGAGGAATGTTTTCAGGGATTTTCAGAAACCTGCACCGTTCCGTCCTTCACCTCAAAAATCTTGTTGCATTTTCTCAGCGTGGAAAGGCGGTGGGCAATGATAATCAGGGTCTTCTGGCCGATAAGGCGGTCAATTGACTCCATAATTTCCTTTTCGGTCTCTTCATCCAGCGCAGAAGTCGCTTCGTCAAAGATGATGACTTCCGGGTTCGTGTACAGTGCCCGTGCAATGGAAAGCCGCTGGCGCTGGCCGCCAGACATCTGTATGCCGCGCTCCCCTACAACCGTACGTTCCTTGTCCGGCAGGGCATCCACGTAGTCAGAGAGCATCGCTTCTTTCAGGACCGCCTGCACCTGGGCATCATCAATTTCAGGCTCCGGCACGCCGAACGCAACGTTTGCACGGATGGAATCATCCAGCAGATAGGCCGTCTGGGGCACGTAGGAAAGTTTTTTCAGCCAGGACTGCATGTTGTCCTCTGTAAGTGCAGTTCCGTCAAGCAGGATTGCACCGCCGGAAGGCTGCAGCAGCCCCAGCAGGATATCGACAAAAGTCGTTTTTCCGGCACCGGAGGCGCCCTTGATTCCGATTACGTCACCTTTTTTGATGCAGGCATTCACATTATGCAGGATTTCATGCGCGCTGTTCGTCTCGTAGGCAAAAGAAATTCCCCGGAATTCCACCGAGCTGTCAAAAGAAACTGCTTCCGCGGCATGTTCCACAGGCAGCTGGCTCACCCCGGACAGGTTCTCATAGGCAGAAGAAAGCGCTGCATACTGGACAATGAAGTCGTTAAAACTGGTAGACAGGCCGGAGAAAGCTATCAGCAGCTTAAAAGCCGCCATGGCAAAGGCTCCCAGCTCTGCAACCATTGCGTCCGAAACAGCCCTGCCGGAGACAACGCTGACAGCAACTATCAGAATCAGCGCCGTTATGCAGACAGTCTCTATAAGGTTCGCGGAAAGGCGCCCCAGCACGCAAACCTTCACGTCATAGACATTCTTCTTCTTGTAGGCCTTCCGGTATTCGTCCGCAAAGTACGATTCCTTGTGGCTCACGATAATTTCCTTGATTCCCTGGAAAGCCTGGGAGCAATACTTGTAACACACGCCATCCATGGCGCGGAGATTATCGCCGGCATCCCGCAGCGGCGGTCCAAGGACAAAGACCGGGATTATCAGGACAAGGAGCGCAGAAAGCAAAAGGCCAAGGGCAAGAGTAAAATTCGTGATGAACAGGAAGATGAACATGAAGGAGATGATGAAGCCGCTCGTGATGACCGAAAACATGCTTATGACGCATGTCATGATTCCGTTTGCATCCCCCATCACATTCCGCAGCAGGGCAGAAGAATTGTTGCTGATAAAGAAGGAATACGGCCGGTGCAGGTAGGACTTCAGGAGCGTACTGGAAACATAGCCCTGCAGGTTCGTGCGGAACTTGCCCTGCCAGTAATTGCTCAGCACCTGGTATAAGTTCTTAAAGAAGTACAGGAACACCACGCCCAGCGACACCAGCATAACAAAGGCACCCGTGTTCCGAATGTTGAAAAAGGAAACAAAGGGCTGCACATAGCGGTTCTGCATCAGTTCATCAGGGTTGAGCAGCGCCTGAATAAACGGAAGCAGGGCTGAAACACCCAGCGTCTCAAGCATTGCCCCGGCAACGATGGCAAGGGAAATCAAAATGAACTGCAGGCGGAATTTCCCGGAGAGGATTCCCCAGAACTGCCTGAATACAGAGATGGCACTCTTTATCTTATGCACAATCACTCGGATTCCCCCGAAGAAGCGGACACGCTGTCCCCGTCCCCGCCGTGCAGTTTTTCACGGATAACAAAAAGCGGACGGTTTATCACCTCATCATGAATCTGCCCCACATAGAGCGCCATGAGCCCCAGCGCAATGAGGACAACCCCCAGCACCAGCGTATTTGCAACGATAACAAAGGCAATGGAGCTGAACAGCCCCGTATGCAGGATAAAATTCTGCAGAATCATGAATGCCAGCAGCACCGTGCTCACCAGCGTCACAGTTACCCCAAGATAACCCACAACCTTCAGCGGGAACAGGGAAAAGCTGGCCATGCTGTTTACCGCAAGGCTCACCAGTTTTCCCAGCGAATAGGTCGCCTTGCCATGGAGCCGTTCCGGCGCAACAAATTCAACGTACTCGGTGCGGAAGCCAAGCCATTCGATGAGCCCCCGGAACATCCGCTTGTGCTCGGTAAAACGGACAAGCTCATTGATAACCTTGCGGTCCACCAGCTTAAAGTCGGTAGCATTCGGGGTAAGCTGGGCCGGAGCACAGGAATTCATCAGGCGGTAAAACACCCATGAACCGAATTGTTTCACCAGAGACTTCTTTTCCGTGGATTTTCGCAGGCTGGCAACGACCTCGGCACCCTGCTCCCATTTCCGCAGGAATTCCGGTATCAGGGCAGGCGGATGCTGCAAATCTGCATCAAGAAATATGGCGGCATCACCGGTGCAATGGCGCACTCCAGCCGTAAGCGCAAGTTCCTTTCCGAAATTCCGGCTGAAATCAAGTGCCATGACACGGGAATCGGCAGCGGCAATTGCCTGGAGTTCCTTCCAGGAATCATCACGGCTTCCATCATTGATAAAGACAAATTCCCATGCATAGGAAGACTGCGCTGCCGCAACATCCTTCAGCGCCTGGTATATCAGGGGAACATTCTCACTTTCATTATACACAGGTACAACGGTTGAAATCTTCTTCATACCTATATAACATCCACAAAGGTCCGTTCGTTTCTTGTAAAAAGCACAAGACCGCTAAACAACGCAACGACAGTCACCGCAAGGCTCAGCAGCACCATCTCCGGGGAAACTTCACCAGCCCCGTAGAACCACATCCGGAACAGCTCCACGGGTGCAGTCATGGGATTTGCACAGAACAGCCAGCGGAATTTCTGAGGAGTTCCAGAAAGCGGATACACAACCGGCGTCGCATACATCAGCAGCGACATTCCAAAGGACAGCAGCTGGTTCAAATCACGATATTTCGTTGTCAGCGATGAAATTATCATGCCAAAACTGCATCCCAGCGTGCCTATCCAGACAATAAGCAGCGGAAAGGCACACACCCACGGAGAAGGATGCAATGCAGCTCCCTTCAGCATATAGTATGCATAAAACAGCATTAAAATAGCAAACTGAATAAGCAGCTTAACAACAAGTCCGCAGGTCTTAGAAACAGGAACCGTCAGGCGGGGAAAATACACTTTGCTGAATACCGCGGAATTCTCAAGGAAGGTGTTGGAAACCCCGGTAAGCGTAGTGGAAAAATACGTCCACAGCATCGTTCCCCCGTAATAGAACAGAAGATAGGGAACGCCGTCCGTACCAAGGTTCGCAAGCTTGCCGAAGACAAACGTGTACATTACCGTTGAAAAAAGCGGCTGCAGGATGAACCAGAGGGGACCAAGCACCGTCTGCTTGTACTGCACGACAAGATCCCGCTTTATGAACAGCAGTATCAAATCCCGGTATTCAAGGACTTCCGCCAGCCGCAAATCAAAAAGCCGGTGGCGGGCTGTGATAACCTTGTCCCAGTCTTTTGCCTTTACTTCATTCATAAAACGGTCTTAAAATATTCAATTGTTCTCTTCAAACCTTCCTCAAGCATGATTTCAGGTTTCCAAGAAAACAGTTCACCTGCAAGTGAAATATCGGGGCGGCGCTGCTTGGGATCATCGCCGGGAAGCGGCTTAAACACAAGCTTTGACTTGCTGCCCGTCAGTTTGATGACCTTCTCGGCAAGTTCCAGCATGGTGAATTCGCCCGGATTCCCCATATTCACCGGACCAGTAACCGTATCATCACTGTCCATCAGGCAGAGGAAACCGCGCACCAGGTCGTCCACGTAGCAGAAGCTGCGGGTCTGTTTTCCCGTGCCATACACCGTGATATCCTCGTTCCGCAGCGCCTGCATGATGAAATTGCTCACTACCCTGCCGTCTTCCGGATTCATGCGCGGCCCATACGTATTGAAGATACGCACAATTTTTATGCGTGTACCGTGCTGGCGGTGATAATCAAAGAACAGTGTCTCCGCGCCGCGCTTGCCTTCATCGTAGCAGCTGCGGATACCATGCGGGTTCACGTTTCCCCAGTAGCTTTCCGGCTGGGGGTGCACCTGCGCATCTCCATAGACCTCACTGGTACTCGCCTGGAAGACCTTGGCATGCCACTTATCTGCAAGCTCCAGCGCATGGATGGCACCGAAAATGCTCGTCTTGTAGGTGGCAATAGGGTCGCGCTGGTAATGCGGCGGCGAAGCCGGACAGGCAAGATTGAAAATCTCATCCACATAGAAACTATACGGAAGCGTCACGTCATGCGTGATAAGCTCAAAGTCTGGATTTTCCCGCAGTTCCTGAACATTCTGCATGCGGCCGGTAAAAAAATTGTCCATGCAGATAACGCGGTTTCCGCGGGAAAGCAGTGCCCGGCACAGGTGGGAGCCCACAAAGCCTGCACCGCCGGTCACAAGGACGGTTTTCTTGTTCATTTGCAGCCCCGCCCGATGCAGTGCAGCTCAATACCAAGGCTCCGCATAAGCGCCGGATCATACTGGTTGCGGCCGTCAAAGATAACCGGCTCTTTCAGCAGGGACTTTACCCGCTCAAAGTCCGGGGAACGGAACTGCTTCCACTCTGTCACCAGGATGAGCGCATCAGAACCTTCCAGCGGCGCCCACATATCTTTTTCATAGGTGATGGCATCTGCAGGAATGTGTGCAAGATATTTCTTCGCCATCTCGTAGGCTTCCGGGTCATAGCTGCGGATTTTTGCCCCATGCTGCACCAGATCCGTGATGATGGTGATTGCAGGAGCTTCGCGCATGTCGTCCGTCTGCGGTTTGAACGCCAGTCCCCACAGGGCAAAAGTCTTTCCCTTCAGATCGGTGCCATATTTTGCAAGCATACGGTCAGCAACAAGGTGCTTCTGCTCCGCGTTCACTTCTTCCACGGCGGAAGCAATCTTCATCTCAAGCCCGTTGCGCCTGCCGGCAGACACAAGCTCCTTCACATCCTTGGGGAAACAGGAACCGCCGTAGCCGCAGCTGGCATACAGGAAGCTCATGCCGATGCGGCTGTCAGAACCAATGCCCTGCCGCACAGCCTTCACGTCACCGCCAAGCGTATCGCACAGCTTTGCAATCTCATTCATAAAGCTGATGCGCGTGGCAAGCATGGCATTCGCCGCATACTTTGTGATTTCTGCAGACTTAATATCCGTCGTAATTATCGGATGCTCATTCTCTGTAAACTGGCGGTACAGGCTCAGCATCATCTGCTTTGCACGCTCGGAGTCAGTTCCGATAACCACGCGGTCAGGCTTCATGAAATCGTTGACGGCGACGCCTTCCTTCAGGAATTCAGGGTTTGACACCACGTCAAATTCAACACCCGCAGCATCATTCCGGGAAGCAATGGTCTCTGTGATGGCAGCCCGCACTTTGTCTGCAGTTCCGACGGGAACAGTTGACTTATCTACAACAATCGTATAGCCCTTCATGAACAGCCCGATGCTTTTTGCGGCAGCAAGAACATACTGCGTGTCAGCGGAACCGTCTTCTCCGGGCGGCGTTCCGACCGCAATAAAGCAGATATCGGATTCAGGCACGGCCTGTGCATAATCGGAAGTAAA
>CADCQA010000313.1 GCA_902803415.1 uncultured Spirochaetaceae bacterium
CTGCAGTTTCAGTTCCGGGTGCGTGTAGGAACTGATAAGCGGATTCTGCGGGTGCACTTCATAGGGGCCTTCGATATTCTTGGAACGACCCACCGTAAGCGCGTGCTCGTACGTGGTGCCGCCTTCTGCCGCCGCAATGTAGTACCAGCCGTTGCGCTTGTACAGGTGCGGGCCTTCGACCAGCCCGATGTCCGTGCCGGTAAAAATCTTCTTGCGGTCGCCAAGCAATGTCTTTGTCTTGGGATCATATTCGCGCATGATGATGCCGGAGAACTGGCGCGGGCCGGTGCGGCGGTAATCCCATTCCATGTTGATGAACCAGTGGCGGCCGTCATCATCATGGAACATGGATGCATCAAAGCCGGATGCGTCCAGGAACACGGGGTCAGACCAGGGGCCTTCAATCGACGGAGCAGTGGTCAGGAAATTCGGGGTATCCTTCATGGTACCCACATTCCAGTTGCGAACATTTGTATAGATAAGATAGAACAGACCGTCTGAGTAAGAAAGGCAGGGAGCCCAGATGCCACAGGAGAATTTCTCGCCGTTCATGTCCAGCAGGCGCGTTTCAGAAAGCGGCGACGGCACGGATGTCCAGTGCACCAGATCCTTTGACCGGCTGATTTCAACGCCGGGATACCATTCAAAAGTTGAATTCGCAATATAATATTCGCCGTTTGCCATGCAGATGGACGGGTCGGGATGGAAGCCCGGCAGTATGGGGTTCTGCACACGCACAGTGTTTTTGTTTTCCATGATTTTGTATGTCTCCTTTTATTCGTGCGGAAGGTTTACTTTCCCGCCCGCTGGGGCAAAACGGGTAGTAAATCCGACTGCAATACCGAGCCAGTTTCAAAACTCATCCGACTTTTGAAACTCTCTCGACCATTTCAGAACAATGTACCCCGCTGCCCTGCGGCGAGGTGTATTAAACCTGTTCGGAAACTTCAGTTTCAGAACAGGTTACACTAAAATGCGATGTTTAAAATCGCGCTATTTAAGCGATTTTAAACTCGCCGACCTGAGCGGAAACGTAGTTTCCGAACAGGTCTGTTGATTAGGCACCCCGGAAACTTCAATTTTAAAGGTTCCTTGCAGGGAACAGGAGGGACTGATGTGGAAGCCTGGTTTCCGGACGTGCTGCTATTCCGGGACGCACAGAGGCGCCCCAAAAACAGATACCGGGGATGACTAAGAAGTTCTGTATGTATAGCTAGTAGGCCTGTTGAAATAAGCTTTTACGCTATATGTGGTCGTTTCAATAAACACAACCACCGCATTTTGAACTTCTTAGTCATCCCCCGATACCGGCAGATAGAGTTCCCCCGGCGTATACCGGGGGCTGCACAAAAGTGGAAGTACGCTTACTCCTTGACGGAACCCATGGTGAGACCGCCGATGATGCTGCGCGACATAAACGCGTAGAACACGATGATCGGAATGAGCGAAACTGCGATACCAAGGTAGATTCCACCGTACTCGGTGCGGTAGATATCACCGCGGAGCATCTGCACGAGCATCGGCAGCGTATACTTCTTGGTGCTGGAAAGCAGGACGAACGGCGTCATGAAGTTGTTCCAGCTGGTAACAAAGGCGAAGATTGCCTGCGTTGCGAGAGCCGGCTTGATGATCGGCAGGATAATCCTGTTGAACGTCATGAATTCCGTTGCGCCGTCAATACGAGCTGCTTCAACAAGCTCCAGAGACAGGATTGACTCCAGGTACTGCTTCATGAAAAGCACCGTGCTGGCAGAAGCCACAGACGGTATGATGAGCGGCAGGAAGTTGTCCGTCAGGTGCAGGCGTGCCATAAACTGGTAGAAACCGATGAATGACAGAGATGCCGGCATCATGATGAGCAGCATGATAAGGCCCTGCAGAATCTTGCGGCCCTTGAACTGGTATACGTGGATACCGTATGCCGTAAGTGCAGAGAAATAGACGCAGAGCGTCGTGCTGCACACAGAAATGATGGCACTGTTAAAGAAGCCCTGCCAGATCTGGAAGTCGCGGCCTGTCAGGATTTTCCAGTTTTCGATAGCATGGGTACTTGGCAAAAATGAAAGGCCCATGTTTATCTGCGCCGTGGTGCGCGTTGCGTTCACCAGCATGACCCAGACCGGTACCACCGCAATGGCTGCAAAAAGCACCATCATGATGTAGATGAACGTAGACTTGATTGCTTTTGATGTCTTGTAGCTGCTTGCTATGGTATCGCTCATTTTGCACCTCCAGTAGCGTGGCGTGCGCGAGGTTCGCGCTCCTTTGTGATTGTATTGATGAAGACTGCAAGAATGACAGTGATGATGAACATGCCGATGGAGATTGCCGCTGCATAGGAGTAGTCGTTACGTCCCTGGAAAGCCATGTTGTACATGTAAATCGCCGTTGTGCGGATCTTGTAATCCGGTTCGCCGTGCATACCGGTGAGCAGGAACGGGATATCGAACATCTGCATACCACCAACCATTGACGTGATGAGCAGGAAGAACATAATGGGGCGGAGCAGCGGAACAGTGATTTTCCACGTACACTGCCAGTTAGAGGCACCGTCAATCGTCGCTGATTCATACAGTGACGGAGAAATACTCGTGATACCTGCCATAAGAAGGATGAGCGTCTGACCGCACCACATCCACCACTGGATGAATGATACGATGATACGCGCTGCAGGAATGCTTCTGAAGAAGTTGAAAGCCTCGCCCATGCCGCAGAATTTCATCAGGAACTGGTTAACAGGACCAATCGGATAACCAAAAAGGCTGCGGTACAGAATTGCAACGGATGTTGCCGTCAGCAGGTTGGGGAGGTAGAACAAAGCACGGAACAGACCGGTTCCGCGGAGGTTCAGCTTCACGTCCGTAAGCCAGATTGCAAAAAGCAGAGCAAGACCCAGCTGCGGAGCAAAGTTCATGCCCCAGATGATGAACGTGTTGGCGACTGCGCCCCAGAAATATTTATCCTGGACGAGCTTGACAAAATTGTCCAGACCAATAAGAGAGAAGCTGGACTTGAGACCCCTCAGGTTCCCGAAGCCGAGCAGGAATGTATAAATAGTGGGCCAGAAATTAAATATAAGGAAAACGATGACGAAGGGCAGGCAGAAAAAGTACCCGTGTCTGTTCATCTTTGCCTGCTGGCGTGACATCTGAGTCAAGGTAATACCTCCATTTTTGTGTATAAAAAAAGTGCAGGCGGTAGAATCCGGCACTGCACTTTCGTGAGGAGAATCATCTGCAAAAGCCCGTCCGGTAAGGGAAGCAGGCTTTTGCAAAGTCCCCGTCAGGCTATCTTAGTAGCCAAGGGTTGAAGAGACCTGGGCCTTGAAGTCTGCAAGAGCCTGATCCTTTGTCTTCTCACCATAAGCGTATGCGGTAACAGCTTCGGTGAACAGAGCTTCAATCTGCTGGTCAGAACCCTGAACGAGGCTTCCGTCGACGCTCTTTGCCATTTCGCAGAACTGTGCGTAGTGGTTCTGGCCGCCGAGGTATGCTTCAGAGAAGTCATCCTTCACCTTGTTCTGAACGTTCAGGTTACCAACGGTGTCGCCAGACTTCTTTGCATAAGCTTCAAGATAGGTGTCGTCGGTTGCGAGGTACTTGATCATTTCCTTTGCAGCCTTCGGGTTCTTGGTGTTCTTGTAAGCAGCGATCCAAGTACCACCCCATCCGTAACCAGCCGGACCAGCGCACATTGCCCAGTCACCTGCGGTCTCAGGAGCATTGGTCTTGAGAACATAGTGCAGACCCCAAGTCGGGAGCAGGTAGCAGAACACTTCAACAGGGTTGCCCTTCTCGTCCTTCAGGGTGTCCTTCATACCAGCGTACCAGCCTTCTGACCACTGATCAACACGGCCGTCATAGTTGTTGTCATGAAGAACCTTTGCCATCTCCATGTACTTGTCCATTGCCGGGTCGATAACGAGCTTGTCGTTTACAACCCACGGATCCTTGCGGGCGCCCTTGTACGGCATGAACATATCAGCAGTTGCAGAAACGATATCACACTTGCCGCCTGACTTCTCTTTCAGAAGAGCTGCAGTCTTAAGGAAGGTATCGAGATCCTTCACGAATTCCTGCACTTTTACCGGATCGTCGGTTCCGAGGTACTTCTTTGCATAGCTTCTGCGGTAGAAGAGAGCACCAGGAGTAACCTGCCAAGCCATACCGTACACATGTCCATTGTAGGTTGCTATCTTCATCGGATAGTCAGCCATCTTGTTCTTGACTTCTGCATAGATGTCATCAAGCTCAAGAAGCAGATCCGGGCCTTCCTCGATGTACTTCTTTACGAATGCGCTCTCAAGAGCGAACACGTCCGGTGCACCGTTGCCGCTGGCAAGGACGGGGTCGAGCTTGCTGGGGAACTGGTCAGTCGGTGTCAGTGAGTACTGAACGGTCATGTCCGGGTGAGTGGGCTTGTAGTAGTCGTTGATGAGGCCTTCGAGCTCATCAGTGAAAGACCAAACGACGAGGTTCTTGTTAGAGTCCTCTTTTGCAGCAGAACTGCCGCCTGAAGATTTTCCGCCACCGTTGCAGCTTGTGAGTGCCGCTGCACAGACTGCCGCTGCAGCCAGAATTGACAATGTCTTCTTCATTTTTTAATGTCCTCCTTGTTCTGGACCGTCCCTTGAGGGACTAAGTATTGTGCATTTGTACTAAGCAATCGGTTGCCTAGCTATTAATAAGTATACCAGCTTTCCTTAATTTGTCAAGTAGAAAAAATTTCGCTTTCTGCAAGTTTCGCAAAAGGGGCAAAAATGCGCTCCCAGCGGAAAACTGCCCGCTTCCCAAAAAATACATTTGCAAAAAAAAATGCATTTTTCTGTCGAAATTTCTGCAAAAAATGCATAAACGCATGCTATTTAAAAGGTATGGAACCATCAAAAAAACAGGTACTTTCCCACAAGCACCATCCGTCCATCCGGGAACTGACGCTGAAAAACGGCCTGTCGTTCCCCAGTGACGCAGAGCTGGTCATGCTGCTGCTCGGCAGCGGCAGTGCGGACGTTCCCGTCACCGTCCTGTCGCAGAAAATCATAAGCGTGCTCAACAGCTGCAGCCGGGACGAGCTGATAGACCGCCTGAGGGAAATAAAGGGCATCGGCAGCTCAAAGGCGCTGGCTGTGGCAGCGGCAGTGGAGCTGGGCCGCAGAAGGAGCGCGCACTTCATGGCACGCATCAACACGCCCGGCGACATCGTGCCCTACCTGCGGCACTTTGCGCTGGAATCCCGCGAGCATTTCATCTGCGCATCGATGAACGGCGCCCACGAGGTGCTGAACATCCGCGTGGCATCAATCGGCACCACGAACCGCACGCTCATCCACCCGCGCGAGATTTTCGCGGAACCGGTGGCGGAACATGCATCCGCCGTCATCTGCTGCCACAACCACCCGTCCGGTCCCTGCGAGCCGAGCCAGGCGGACAAGGATTCCACGCGGGTGCTGCAGGAGGCGGCCGGCATACTGGGCATCACCTTCCTTGACCACATCATCATCACGCGGGAATCCTACTTCAGCTTCCTTGAACACGGATTACTGGCATAAGGCGGGGCGTAGGCAAAGCCGGGAGAAGTCGCTATAATGGACGGACGTATGACTCCTACGTTCATCATTATAAAAAGGATAATAAAAGTCATCCAGATTCTCTTCATTATATTCGTCCTCTTTTTTGAGCGGCGGGAGTCAACAAGGCGTTTTGCATGGCTGCTGGTACTGCTTACGCTGCCGGGCGGGGGCATCATACTCTACGTGCTCTTCAGCGGGCATTTCTTTACCGGTTCCCGCCGGATGAAGGAAGTGAACATGACGGTCTGGCAGCTGTCGCAGCCGCTGCGCGAAATCCAGCGGCACATCCTTACCGTAAACCGCAGCTTTATCCCCAGCCATGTCATCCGGGACTTCTTCCCGCTGATGGACATGAACCTGCAGGAAGGGAACAGCCTGCTTTCCTACACGGATTCCACGAAAATCTACTGCTACGGCAAGGAATTCTTCGACGACCTGCTGCAGGAGCTGGAAAAAGCGCAGCACACCATCTGCATGGAATACTTCATTTTCCATCAGGACACCATCGGCAGGCGCATCATGGAAGTACTGTGCCGCAAGGCACGGGAAGGCGTAGACGTAAAGCTCATCTACGACGATTTCGGTTCGCTGCGCACACGGGCGAGTTTTTTCAGGCAGCTTTCAGCTGCGGGCGGAAAGGCGCGGGCATTCTTCCTGATACGCCTGGGGCTGCCGCTCACGCTGAACTACCGCAACCACCGCAAGGTTACCATCATCGACAGCCGCATCGGCTTTTTGGGCGGCATGAACATCGGCGACGAATACGCCAACATGAACCCGCACGTCAGGCTCAACTGGCGCGACACCACAATACGCATGACTGGCAGCAGCGTCCTGAACCTGCAGACGAATTTCCTGATGGACTGGTATTCCATAGACGCGTGGAACAACCGCTCAAAGACGCTGTCGGAAGCAGTGTCGTACTTTCCGCCCTCGTTCACCGACCACCTGCTGGGCACGGCGAGCATCGCGGAGGACAAGCAGTTTATCGCCGAAATCTTCCAGCGGGAACGGATTCCCACGCAGATTATCACCGCGGGACCGAACCGCATGCAGAAGGCGAACATAGAGGACGCGCTTATCCGCATGATAATGAGCGCGCGCAAGAACGTCTTCATCGAAACCCCGTACTTTACGCCGAACGAAGAATTCTCCAACGCGCTCAAGCTGGCATCCTATTCCGGCGTTTCGGTAACCGTCATCATCCCCGGCAAATGGGACAAATTCTACATGAAGGCGGCATCATTTGAATTCGCGCGGGAAATGTGCCGCCACGGCGTGCATTTTTACCTGTACCCCGGCTTCATCCACTCCAAGATGGTCACGGTTGACCGCCGCATCACGTCCATCGGTACCACAAACATCGACAACCGCAGCTTTTCGCTCCACTTTGAGGAAAACGCCATCTTCTACGACGAACGCTTTACCTGCCGCTGCGACACCATCTTTGAGCGCGACCGGAAAATTTCGCTGGAAGTCAGCAAGGAATTCTTCGACGCAAAGCCCATCATAAACCGCGCTTTCTGGTCCTTCTGCAAGCTGTTCTCGCCGTTCATGTGAGAAGCACTGAATGGCCGGGCGCCAAAATGCAATCCCACTTGTCCCTCTCACCTTCCGGCGCTATAATAGAAGCATGAAACTGTATTCAAGATTCCAGGTCATTCTGATTTCATGTATAGCCGCGGGTGCGGCGGCAGCTGCAACGGCAGCAGCACATAGAAAAGGCGGCGCGGCAGCCTCCAGCCCGGCGGAACAGCCGCGGCAGCAGGAAAGTGCGGTGCTTTCAGTCGAAGAGCAGGAGCGCGAAGAGCTGCTGAACGCAACGCTTTCCGACGGCACGATACTGGAAACAAACACCCCGGCGCTGCCCGTCGCCGACGGCACTGCAAGCTATACGCAGGACGAGCAGCAGAACATCTCCGTATACGAGCGCTGCAACGAGGCAGTCGTGAACATCACCACGCAGGTCATGGGCTACGACTGGTTCCTTGAGCCGGTCGTCACATCGTCGGGTTCCGGTTCCGGTTCCATCATCGACAAGCGCGGCTACGTGGTTACCAACGTGCACGTCATCGAAAACGCAAGCATCATCAGCATTTCCCTTGCCGACGGTTCCACGTACGAAGGCAAAGTCGTGGGGCAGGACAAGGAAAGCGACATCGCCGTGCTCAAATTCGAGCCGCCCGCAGGCGTGGAGCTCAAGACCATATCCTTCGGCAGCAGCGACACGCTCAAGGTGGGGCAGAAAGTCATTGCCATCGGAAACCCCTTTGCACTGGAACGCACCATGACAACCGGCATCATCTCCGGACTGGGCAGACCCATTCAGGAAAGCACCAACGTCATCATCCGCAACATGATACAGACCGACGCGGCCATCAACCCCGGCAATTCCGGCGGCCCGCTTCTGGACAGCCAGGGGCGCATGATCGGCATCAACACCATGATTTATTCCTCCAGCGGCTCTTCCAGCGGCGTGGGCTTTGCCATCCCGGTAAGCACCGCGCGCCGCGTGGTCGCCGACCTGCTTAAATACGGCAAGGTAAACCGCGGCGTGATGATGCTTTCGCTCATCCAGAACACCAGCCGCATTGCAGGCTACGCCGGCTACGGCATTTCCGGCGGCATGATTGTGAGCCGCGTGCGCGACGGCAGCGAGGCCGCAAAAGCCGGCATCCGGGGCGGCACCAAGGCCGTTCAGTACGGCACCTTTAACCCGCAGACCATCTACCTTGGCGGCGACATCATCACTGCCATCGACAAGATAAGCGTAAGCAAGCTGGCAGACTACTACAGCGCACTGGAAGACAAGAAACCCGGCGACACCGTCACCGTTACCGTCTACCGCGACAAGCAGTACGTCAAGCTGCAGGTAAAGCTGGAAGAAGAGAGCACGTCGTCAAAATCGTCAGGCTCACAGGATTCCAAGTCATCCAAGGCAAACAGAAGCACCTTATGAGGAAATTCCGTGTAGCCGCCCCCTACGAACCTTCCGGCGACCAGCCGCAGGCAATCCAGAAACTCGCGGAAGGCTTCCTGCGGGGGGACAAGTACCAGACGCTCAAGGGAGTAACCGGTTCCGGCAAAACCTTTACCATGGCAAAAATCATCGAAGCCGTGCAGCGCCCCACGCTCATCATCAGCCAGAACAAGACGCTTTCGGCGCAGCTCTACCGCGAATTCAAGACATTCTTCCCGGACAACGCGGTGGAATACTTCGTCTCGTACTACGACTACTACCAGCCGGAAGCCTACGTGCCCGCGCGCGACCTGTACATCGAAAAAGACGCCGACATCAACAAGGAAATCGACCAGATGAAGATGGCGGCAACCTATTCGCTCATGGAGCGCAGGGACGTCATCGTCATCGCCACCGTCAGCTGCATCTACGGCCTTGGCATGCCGGAACTGTACAAGAGCATGCGCGTCCACATCGAAAAAGGCGAGCTGCTTGACACGCACAAGCTTGCGCTTGCACTTGCGCAGATACAGTACCACCGGAACGACATGGTGCTCGAACGCGGCACCTTCCGCATCCGGGGCGACAGCATAGAAATCTACCCGCCGTACATGGAGTTCGACGAGGCTTACCGCATCGAGCTTGATTTTGACGAAGTTTCCCGCATCCGCCGCTTCAATGCAGTGTCCGGTGCCACCACCGAGGAGCTTGACGAAACGTCCATCTACCCCGCAAAGAATTTCGTGGTGCCGCCCGACCAGCTTTCCCTGGCAGCCGACCGCATCCAGAAAGAAATGGAGGAACGCGTGGACGTGCTCATGGAGCAGAAAAAGTACCTGGAAGCCGAGCGGCTGAAGACGCGCGTCACCTACGACATCGAGATGATGAAGGAAATGGGCTACTGCTCCGGCATAGAAAACTATTCCGCGCCGATTGCAGGGCGCGCCCCCGGCGAACCGCCTGCCACGCTCCTGCACTACTTCCCCGACGACTTTCTCTGCCTCATCGACGAGGCGCACGTAACGGTTCCGCAGATCGGCGCCATGTACGAGGGCGACCGCAGCCGCAAGCAGAACCTTATAGACTTCGGTTTCCGCCTGCCGAGCGCCCTGGACAACCGCCCGCTCAAGGCCGACGAATTCAATGCAAAGATGAACCAGGTGATTTTTGTCTCTGCCACGCCGCGCCCGGAAGAAGTGCAGAAGTCTACGCAGGTAGTGGAGCAGCTGATCCGCCCCACCGGCCTGCTCGACCCCATCGTGGAAGTGCGCCCCAGCGAAGGCCAGATGCAGGACATCTACCGTGAAATTCAGGAGCGCATTGCCCGCCACGAACGCAGCCTTGTGCTTACGCTTACCAAAAAGATGGCAGAAGACCTGACGGATTACCTGTCCGGACTAAGCCTTAAGGTTAAGTACATCCACAGCGAAATCGACACCTTTGAGCGCGTGGAAATACTCAAGTCGCTCCGTTCCGGCGAGACAGACGTGCTCATCGGCATAAACCTGCTGCGCGAAGGCATTGACCTGCCGGAAGTTTCGTTCATCGCAGTGCTGGACGCGGACAAAATCGGTTTCCTGCGCAGCACCACCAGCCTTATTCAGATAATCGGGCGGGCGGCGCGCAACGCGCAGGGCACCGTCGTCATGTACGCAGACCGCATGAGCGACGCCATGAAAGAAGCTATCGGCGAAACAAAGCGGCGCCGGGAAATCCAGATGGCGTACAACAAGAAGCACGGCATTACGCCCAAAACCATCAGCAAGGCGGTGGAAGACATCCTTGAACACCAGAAGCTGGATGCCGAAGAAAACGCAAAGATGCAGCTGGACACGCTCAAAAAGACGGCAAACCTCTTTGTTCCGGCTCAGCGCAAAAAGCTCATCGCCGCGCTCAAAAAAGAGATGGAAGACTGCGCCGAACGGCTTGAATACGAACAGGCCGCCGCCATCCGCGACCAGATCCTCGACATCCAGAAAACCTACGGGAAGTAACAGGAAGCTGGATTTAAGGGAAATGCAGCAAAAACGTGGGAATGCCCTGGATAAAATTCCAAGTTATAAAGAAATAGCCTAAGCTGGTTTTCAAACTCCCATTCCCTCATCCGCACGGAAAATTTGCCGATTCCCTGCTTTTTTCAGTATATTACAGACAGCACGGGGCGGCGGCAGGGCAAATCCCGCAGCCAGCCCGGCATTTTTACTTCATACCACAAGAGGATTCTTCAAAATGGCAAAATATCAGTTCCAGACAGAAGTGAATCAGCTTTTAAAGCTCATCATCCATTCAATGTACTCAAACAAGGATATATTCCTGCGCGAGATTGTCTCCAATGCTTCAGACGCACTGGACAAGCTCAAATACCTGACCGTCTCTGATGAAAAGTTCAAGGGCATCGTGTTTGACCCCAGAATTGACATCACCTTTGACGAAGACAAGAAAATCCTGACCGTGCAGGACAACGGCATCGGCATGGACGAAAAAGACCTGGGCGACGACCTGGGAACCATCGCCCGCTCCGGCACCAAGGCTTTCATCGAGCAGCTTTCAAAGAGCGGCAGCGACAACTCCGACCTTATCGGTCAGTTCGGCGTGGGCTTCTACAGCGCATTCATGGCAGCAGACAAAATTGACGTGTACACCCGCAAGGCCGGCAGCGACGGCAAGGTCTGGCACTGGTCATCCGACGGCACCAATTCCTACGAAGTAGAGGAACTTGGCGCAGATGCACCTGCCCGCCGCCAGTACGGCTTTGACAAGGCAGAGCGCACCGGTTCCGCCATCGAAATGCACCTGAACGACGACAGCAAGGACTATGCAAGCCGCTGGAAGATTGACGACCTTATCAAAAAGTATTCCAACCACATTGCCTTCCCCATCTACCTGCACTACACGCAGACCAAGTACAACAAGGACGGCAAGGCAGACGGCACCGAGCAGAAAGACGAGCAGATAAACAGCGCAAGCGCACTCTGGCGCAAGAGCAAGAGCGAGCTGAAAGCAGACGACTACAACAGCTTCTACAAGACCTTCTCGCACGACGGCACCGACCCGCTGCACTATGTGCACACTCATGCAGAAGGCACCATCGAGTACACCACGCTTTTCTACGTGCCGCAGGTTGCACCGTTCGACATGTACCAGGCGGATTACAAGAGCGGCGTTAAGCTCTACGTCAAGCGCGTATTCATCACCGACGACGACCGCGAGCTGCTGCCCTCATACCTGCGCTTTGTGCGCGGCGTCATCGATTCAGAGGATCTGCCGCTCAACGTAAGCCGCGAAATCCTGCAGCAGAACCGCATTCTGGACACCATCAAGACGCAGTCCGTCAAAAAGCTGCTGGGCGAATTCAAAAAGCTGGGCGAAGAAGCTGACAAGGCACGCAAGAGCGAAAAGCCCACGGATGAAGAAAAGGCAGCCATCGAGAAGTGGAATAAATTCGTTAAGTCCTACAACCGCCCGCTCAAGGAAGGTCTGTACAGCGACTACGCAAACCGCGAGGAAATCGCCGACATCGTGCGCTTCAAGAGCACCGCAGACGAGGGCACCGGCGAAGAAAACTGGACAAGCCTTGCAGATTACGTGCAGCGCATGAAGGAAGGCCAGAAGGCCATTTACTACATCACCGGTACGGACGAAAAGAACCTGCGCGAATCCCCGCTCCTTGAGGCGTACAAGAAGAAGGGCTTTGAAGTGCTCATCATGGCGGATGACATTGACGACATCGTGATTCCGTCATACGGTAAGTACAAGGACTTTGAGCTGAAGGCCGTGAACCGCGCAGGCAGCGACGAAGAGCTGGGTGTGGACAAGGACGAAGCAAAGAAAAAGGAAGAAGCCTTTAAGCCCGTGCAGGAAAGAATCAAGAAGGCACTTGGCGACCGCGTAAAGGACGTTGTGCTGAGCAAGCGCCTTTCCGACAGCCCCAGCTGCATTGTCATCGACGAAAACGATCCGTCCCTCCAGATGGAGCGCATGATGCGCGCTATGGGTCAGGGCAACGCCAGCATGGTTAAACCGATCCTTGAAATCAACGGCGACCACCCGCTCGTAAAGAAGCTGGAAGGCCCGGCCGCAGAGGAATTCGTTGCACAGGTGAGCGAAGTGCTGCTTGACCAGGCGCTGCTCATCAGCGGTGCCGAGCTGAAAGATCCGGCAGAATTCGTCAAGGCGCTGAACAGCCTTCTGTCCGACTAAGCCGGCCAGAAAGAGTGGCTTTCCGAAAAAATTTTTCAAAATTCATCGGAAAGCCACTTGACAAAAAAACTGATTTTTTATATTATAATATCACATTCGAAATGAATGTGCTCCCTTAGCTCAGTTGGTAGAGCAACGGACTGTTAATCCGTCTGTCGCAAGTTCAATCCTTGCAGGGGGCGCTCAAAGGCTAGGCTTTACGCTTAGCCTTTTTTTTATTTCCAAAAAATCGCAAGGATTGAAGCGAAATGAGCGCGCCCCAAGGGGGCGAAAAGGCGGCATGGAGGCCGCCGTCAGCAAATGGAGCCGTCCCGGAACGGTGCGGACAGGATGTCCGCCCGTGGAGGGCAATCCTTGCAGGGGGCGCTCAAAGGTCAGGTTAATCGCCTGACCTTTTTTATTTTCCCAAAAAGTACAGGGATTCAAGCGGCATGGCCGCCGCCAGCAAATGGAGCCGTCCCGGTACACTTGTATCCTAACAGGCGCCGGAGCGAAGGGCCTCCTCCACAGCAACAATAACGGAATCAGGGGTACTCGCGCCAGCCGTTATACCCACACGCGCCAGACCAAAGAACTGCGCGGGAATCTGGGCGGCAGTTTCGATAAGTGCCGCCGCAGGGCAAAGCGACTGGGCGGTTTCAAAAAGGCGGCGTGTATTGGCGGAACTGCAGCCGCCCACAACAAGCATGCCGTCCACACAGCCGGCAAGCTCGCGCAGGGCATTCTGCCGCTCCATGGTGGCGGAACAGATAGAATTGAACAGTATAATAGAAGGATTTTTCTGCCGGAGCACCTGCGCAATCTTTTCGAACTCCAGCGGGCTGAAGGTAGTCTGCGCAATAAGCACAGCCTTTTCCGGCACTGCAAGCTGCTCTGCCTCGGCACTGTCCTGCACAACGCACACACAGCCCTCCGCGCCGGATGCAGCGGCACCCTTTGCAGCAAAACCGGAAATACTCGTCACTTCCCCGTGATTTTTATCCCCGGCAATGATGACGGCAAAGCCCTTGCCCGACCATTCCTCTGCACGGCGCTGGCTCAAATGCACGCGCGGACAGGTGGCATCCACAATCCGGGCGCGGGCAGCGGTAAGGGCGGCAAGCACATCCGGCGTGGTACCGTGGGCACGTACAATCACAACGGAATCAGGGGGTAGCGAAGAAAAATCATCCTGTGCAGCATCCAGCACACGGAGCCCGCGCCCGGAAAGCTCCTGCAGCACCGACGGATTATGGATAAGCGGCCCCAGCGTATACAGGGCGGTCGCCGCGGCAGCTCCCCCAGCGCCGTTCTCTTCCAAAGCCCGCTCCGCACAATCAACGGCGCGCTTAACGCCCATGCAGTATCCCAACACCTTCGCACGAATGATTTCCATGCCA